>JAVHOQ010000014.1:0-5409 GCA_036170115.1 Sulfuricurvum sp. | reverse complement strand
GGGCCCTCTACCGCTGGCACCCCGAAGACCCCTGGATTCGCGTCTGAACGCGCAACTTCTGACCCTCCCTAAGCCATGAGTCTCCCGACCCATGGCTTTTTCTTTGCTGGCGTTCTTTCCAGCAGTGCTCTAGATTTACGCACTTCCCTCAAAAAGGGTCTATAAAAGCTTTAAGCGATTATAATCGAAGGCTATTTATCACTATTGGGAGTTTGAATGTCTAAACCAAATACCTCTGTTATTGCTCAAGTGTTAACCCTTCCTGTCATTGTTATTGCGATGGGATATTTTGTCGATATTTATGATTTAATTTTATTTGGGGTCGTTCGGGTTGCCAGTCTCACCGAATTGGGACTTAACAGCGAACAAATCACCTCATGGGGTGCCACCATCCTCAATATGCAAATGGGGGGGATGCTCATCGGGGGGATCATTTGGGGGATGTTAGGGGACAAAAAAGGGCGTTTATCGGTTCTTTTTGCCTCCATTATCCTCTATTCGGTCGCCAATTTTCTCAATGCGTTTGTCACCAACGTGGAGCAATACGCCCTTTTGCGTCTCCTAGCGGGGATCGGTCTTGCGGGTGAATTGGGAGCGGGCGTAACACTGGTATCTGAAATTCTTCCCAAACACTTACGGGGATATGGGGTGATGGCGATTGCCAGTTTTGGGGTGCTTGGGGTGGTTGCCGCCAATATTATCGCCCATAACTTTGATTGGCGCAATGCCTATATCTTCGGAGGGGTTCTTGGGTTTGCGTTGTTACTCTTACGTGTGGGGGTGCGAGAATCGGGCATTTTTGAGCATCATGTCGCCGATGATCTCAAACGGGGGGATTTTCTCTCCCTCTTTGGCAACGCTGTTTTATTTAAAAAATACCTCAAAACCATCGCCATTGGGATTCCGCTGTGGTTTGTGGTAAGTATTTTGGTGATGTTCTCCCCTGAATTTGCTAAAGCACTCCACATTAGCGGAGAGATTAATGCCGGTACCGCGCTGATGTATTGTTATATCGGTTTGGCAGTGGGAGATTTTGCCAGCGGGTATCTCTCCCAACAACTCCGCAGCCGTAAAAAAGCGTTCACCCTCTTTTTGGCAGCCTCAGCAGGAAGCGTCGTATGGTATTACACCCTTAGCGGGGCTTCTCCCGATACGTTTTATTGGAGTGCTTTTGCACTGGGGATTTTTTGTGGCTATTGGGCGTTGTTTATCACCATGGCAGCGGAGCAGTTTGGGACGAATATTCGTGCGACCGTTGCCACCACTGCCCCCAATTTTGTCCGTGGAGCCGTTGTCCCTATTACCCTCTCCTTCGCTGCCCTCAAAGAGAGCTACGGAGTCTTAGGATCAGGAGCCATCGTGGGAGCAGTGTGTTTTACCCTCTCCGCCGTTGCGTTGTATTATACGCATGAAACGTTTCATAAAGATCTTGACTATATCGAATGTTAAGTTCTCTATTCCGTATCGCGCTTATCGTCGCACTGTTTTCCACCCTCGCGTTGGCAACGTCAATGCCCAACGATGCCGCCCTCAACGCGGCATTAAAATCGATTGGCTCGGATGAATCGTATCAAGAGATTGGAGCGTTGTCCAATCTAAGGGAAAAATACCGTACCCGATACAGTAGCCATTTACATCGCCATCAAGCGACCCAAAAAGAGTATGAAACCATTGAACGAAAATTTAGACAAGCGGGGGTGCCTACGTTCTTTTCGCTCATTCCCTATTGTGAATCGGGTTTTAGAACCAACAGTCATGGGTATGGAACCGCAGGATTGTGGCAATTTATGGCGCAATCGGGACGTAATAATGGTCTCACCGTTGAAAAGGGGAGAGATGACCGTACCGATGCGTGTCTCTCCACCGAAGCTGCTATCCGTTACGTCAAACGACTTAAAAAAGAGTTTGGGAGTTGGTATTTGGCCGATTTTGCCTACGGGATGGGAGAACTCAAAGTTCAACGGCTGATCCAAAAAAATGGGAGCAAAAGAATCTCTGTCCTCTTGCGGGATCCCGAATTTTCACGCGGTACCCGAGACCATTTTTCGATCACCCTCCTCCTTGCTGCTACCATTCACCCCAGTAAAGCGAATGATGAGGATCCAAACGCCCTCAATAAAGATCAAAATCAAACGAGTGATACGGTCGCTATCGACGAACTCGAAGACTCCTCTTTTGTCGGTACCCAAACGCATCATCACGCTAAAAAACACCTCAAAGAGAAAAAACATAAACACGATAAAAAAGGGAAAAAAGAGAAAAACGGTAAAAAAGGGAAGAAAAACAAGCCCAACAAAAAGGGTAAAAAACACCCTTAACATAAGCTCCATAAAAAAGGAGCTTAAACATTATCGAAACGTCGTCCCGCCATCGACGACCAAGGTATGACCGGTGATCCAACTGGCTTCATCGGTGCAAAGAAAATAGACCGCACCGGCAATATCCGCAGGCGCGCCCATACGATTAAGGGCAGAACGTTTGACCGTTTCGGCTTTGACCTCTTCGTAGTTGGTGAACGCTTTGAGGGCATCGGTATCGATAGGGCCTCCTGAAACGGCATTAACACGGATATTCATCTCCCCCAATTCCACTGCAGCATAACGGCTCATCGCTTCGACGGCGGCTTTATTGGTTCCATGTCCTGCATAGTTTTCGATGTAGATCATGTTCCCTGTACTGGACATGGTCACGACTGCACCACCCCCTACTTTTTCCATCCGTTTGGCGGCTTCTTGGGTTCCGACCACAAACGCATTGACCGTTGCCGTGTAAATATTGTTGAGACCACGGGGTTTAAGGCGCATAAATTTACCATACCCTCCCACCACAGGGCGACCGTAGATCATCGCATTGCTGACAAAAAAATCGACACGGTCAAAATCAGTATCAATGGCTTCAAAAAGGGGTTTGAATTCATCGGGTTCGAGAATATTCAACGGATACGCACGGGCTTTGATCCCATAAAGCATTTCCCATTTTTGGGCTAATTCATTGGCGGTTTCACGGTTGCTGTTATAGGTAAAGGCGATATTGACCCCATTTTTGGCAAATTTTTCGGCAATCGCTTCGCCAATTCCTTTGGTTGCGCCTGTAATAACGAGTGTTTTTCCTTTCATAGTTACCATCCTTTAATTGTGTAGTTTTGCATAACCGCTTCGAGTTTTTTGAGATTTTCAGCACTTGGGGGTACCAAGGGGAGACGATATTCAAGGGTATCGATGAGTCCAAAGAGGTACATAGCTGCTTTAATCATTACGGGATTGGACTCCAAAAAGAGGGCTTTATTGATCGGATACAAGGTATCATTAAGCACTTTTGCCCCCATAAGATCACCGCTTAAGGCTTTGGCGACGAGTTGACTTTTAAGATCAGGCAAGAGATTGGAGGTGACTGAGGTGATCCCTGCTCCCCCGTTTGCCAAAATCGCATAGTCAATGGCATCATCACCGCTAAACACTTTCAACTCCGGTCGTCGAGAGAGCAGTTCGATGGTACGTTCAATACTCCCCGTTGCCTCTTTGATCCCATAAATATTTTCTATGTCATCAAACAAGCGAATCACGGTATCGGCACTAATATCGACCACGGTACGACCCGGGACATTGTAGAGCATAAAGGGCAATGCTGGTACGGCTTGGGCGATGGCTTTGTAGTGTTGATACAGCCCCTCTTGAGAGGGTTTGTTGTAATAGGGGGCGACGGAAAAAATCGCATCCACGCCACAACTTTGTGCCATTTTTGCGGCTTCCATCGCTTCAGCCGTGGAGTTACTTCCCGCTCCTGCAAGGACTTTAGTAGATGTCCCTTGACACACTTCCACCGCAATTTCCATACAGCGTCGATCTTCTTCATACGTGAGGGTAGCACTCTCTCCTGTCGTCCCTACGGGACAAACGGCATTGATTCCGTGGTCAATTTGTCGTTGAATCAGTCGTGCGTATTTTTCTTCATCCAATGTCCCGTTTTTAAATGGGGTGATGAGGGCAGTCGTTGAACCGGTTACCAAAGTCATTGTTTCCCTTTTCGTAAGATAAGTGTGGTCGAATAATCACGATTAAAAGTGCGTTTTGCCACCGCTTGAAGATCCTTTGAGGTGAGCGCATTGATAGCACTTTCGTACCGTTCTAAGGGGGTGATGTCGCCACGGGACAAATATCCCCCCAACAATTCGGCAACGGAAGTGGAACTCTCTAGCGAGTAGATAAATTCTGCTTTGGTACTGATTTTGACCTTATCGAGTTCACTTTGACTCACCCCTTCATTTTGGAGCTTTTCAATCTCTTTCCAAATCGCTTTTTCGATCGTTTCGGCGTTAACCCCTTGGTTGGCAATCGCTAAAAAAACAAATACCCCCGGATCGGTTGTTTCCATATTGTAGGCATGAATTTGATTGACCAGTTGCTTTTTATCCACAAGGGTTTTATACAGACGAGAGCTTTTGCCTGAGCTTAAGAGTTCACTTAACGCAGAGAGTTTGGGTTGATCGGGATCTTGAAAATTGGGGATGGGGAAACTAATCGCCAACATCTCCACTTCGCTCTCTTTGAGTACTTCAACGCGACGCGCCCCATCTTGTTTGGGTTCTACGGTGATTACATTGGGGATCTCTACCGTATTAGGAATCGTACCAAAATGGTTTTGCGCCGCTTCAAATACTTTAGAGGGTTCAATATCTCCCGTGACCATAAGGATCGCATTTTTGGGCTGATAATACGTAGCATGAAATTTTTGAATATCAGTGAGTGTCCACGTTTGAATGTCGTTCATAAAGCCAATCGGAGTCCAGTGATACGGGTGATAGATATACGCGCTGTTAAAGAGGCGAAAATACAAATACCCCATAGGGTTATTGTCGGTTCTCCACAAACGCTCTTCGGCGACCACTTTACGTTCGGGTTGAAACTCTTCATCTTTGAGGTTGAGGTTTTGCATGAGTTCTGCGAAAAGGGAAAGCGATTTGTCCATATTTTCACTGCTGGATTTGATGTAATAGTGGGTATGGTCAAATCCTGTGGAGGCGTTATTCACCCCTCCCACACTTTTGACCTCTTCATCAAATTCCCCCGCTTTGAGATTTTTGGTCGATTTAAAATTCATGTGTTCGAGCATATGGGCAATGCCTGTTTTTCCCATCACTTCGTTTCGGCTTCCCACTTTGTAAAAAATATCGGTCGAGATAACGTGGGAATGATTGTGCATGGGGATAACCACGACTTGCAAGCCGTTTTCAAGGGTTTTGGTTTCATACTGAGGTAGTGCTATAGCCATAAGGTTTCCTAGTGTCAAAAATAGTAAGATGAAAAATTTCATTTGCGATCAGCGCCGATGGCTTGGGTAATCGAGGTGTATCCATCATGGGCAAGGAGATCAATGAGACCGGTATTAATCTCTTCGATCACCGAAGGTCCC
>JAVHOQ010000013.1:0-23189 GCA_036170115.1 Sulfuricurvum sp. | reverse complement strand
TCAACCCGAAATTATGGATAATTTGGGTTTCGTATGCAATAACACTCTCCGCTTGAAGATTGGGATTTCCCCATCGCGCGGAGTTATTGAGGGTAAACATTTCCTGCCATGAAGGGTTTCGATGGGCGCGGGAGATCGAAAACTTCAGTAGATTTTCGGGATCAATCGTATAAATCGTTGCGATACGGGGATCCCATCGGGGGGCTAATTGGTCGTGTTTATTCAGTGTCAAAGAAAAATACCCCATCCATGCGTGTGAAAGAGGATACTCATAACTGAGATAGGTAGAAAAATCATTCATTGCACTGTGCGGTTGCATAAAAGGGCGTGTCACAGAGTAATCGACCAATCCCACCCCCGTGGAACGATCGGTATTAATCGTGGTCTCTTCGATGAGGGAACTGCGTGATTTTTTGATCCCAAAGGTTCCCTCACCCCCTCCGATGATCCCTGTAAGAGTGTTACTCACCCAATAGGTACGGATCATGGTCTCATTAACGCTGTAAAAACCATTAGGGTAAGTAATGGGAAGAAAAGGGGCAGTAATGGAACGGAGAACAAGTCCTGCCGGTGCAACAAGGCCGTAACTGCCAAAATGGTCTTGCATCATCGACCCTTGCAGTGTACCGCTAAACTCCCCTAGGGTGTAGTGGGAGCCTAGCCGAAGAGAGCTTTGAGAGAGATGGTAATCATCCTCACCGCTGGAGAGGGCATAGTTTATCCCCCCTCCTGAACCGTGGGTATAGAGAGAAAATCGACCATCGGCGAAAAAGGAGCCTTTGGTAAGGGTCGCGGAGACGACGGTGGTATCGGTTCCCAGTGGTGCACTTCCTGATTTGGAAAGAGGAGCATTAATCGCTCCAAATATATTATTAGATAGGGCATCTTTACCGTAGTTAAGCGCAAGGTCATCATGAATCGTATAGATGTCCGCACCAAACGCAAAATCATCCATGCTAATAGAATACGACCCCCCCAGCTTACGGGTGCCATAACTCCCGCCAGAAGCGAACCAGCGACCGTTTTGCCATGAGGGGTTCTCTTTTTTGTAGGTGGTAATGACAATGGAACCCGCATACCCCCAATGCCCATCGCTGTATCCCCCCGGACCGCGTACCACTTCGATCCGCTTGATAAGATCGATGGGCATCGAGAGATAGGCGGTATACCCATCAAAATTAAGATCGTTGACCTCTATCCCATCGATGATAAGTTTGCTCTGACCGTATGCAGTGGAGTTGGAACCTCGGATGATGGGATTAAATAAGGAGACATTATCGGTAGAGATATTGACCCCTGCCACGAGAGAGAGGGCATCTTTGAGTGAATTTGCCCCCGCATGGGAGAGTTCATCTCCCTCAAACACACTCATGATAAAAGGGAGATAGTCGATGTTCGCCCGCTGTACCGTAGCGGTTTGGGTGATTTCGGTGAGTTCTTGGGTGAGATCTTGCAATCCATTGGACTCCTCCCCTGTGGCGAAAAGGGCAAAGGGGATAAGCAATAAGGCCAAAGAGAAACGGGTCTTCATGCACTCTCCTTAGAAAAAGTTGGATCATTATTTATTTTAAGATTAATAGGACAGTGGTTTGGTATTGTATGCTTTTCAATAGGATCAAGTCCCAAGTAAAGTCCTGTATACTTTTGAGGAGAACCTATCAAACGATAACCCAATTTAGCATATTCAAGAAGGCGTAAAAAAGTAGGTTCTACTGCTGCAATTAAACGTACAATATTGTACATATTGGCGATACGATTAACTTCTTTATCAATTGCTTTAAGTGCTTGAATACTTTTTTTTAAAGTTCGATGAGGTGGAATAACCGTCATACGCGAAATTTCAGCAGTTTGAGTTGATGGTTCAAATATTTTTATATCAATATCCATAGCTTTAAGGGTAGGAAGATTAATGGAAGCATTTGGGAGAATAAGTCGACAGGAACCAATTAAAGTACTTTTTTCCCAAATTCCTAAAAAAACTGCATGATCATCATATTGGTCGTGTTCTATAGGAACGCCATCTTCACGAGGAATGAAAAAATTTAACTCTTCAACAAATACGTCGTGTCGTTGTCGCAGGATGGCTTCGCGTTCATCTTTTGTTGAGGCAGTTCTACAAGTAATCATCATGTCCCTTTTTTGGCTGAATTGTGTTTGAAATATAGTCAAATAGCATTTAAGTATGGCTGAAAAGGGCGATTAAAGAGGGATTAAATAAACTTTAGACTAGAATAACACCTCTTAGAAATAGCGTATTTCGTTAATAAGCATGATTTAGACCGTTTTTAGAAGGAGCAGGAATGATGTACATGACTAAAGCTCCCCTCTCGCATAAAATTGTTACCTCGTTGATCGTCATGTTTTTGATCATCGCCGTGACCCTTGGGGTTGTTGTGAGTATCGTTTTTGAGAATACCATTTTGGTATCCGAAAAACAAAAAGCTGATCTTTTGGTCAAAACCATTGAAAAGCCCATTCAAATTGCTTTGTATCTCAGATTTTACGATCAAATTGGTGAAAAAGTTTCCCCTGTGACGTTGGTTCCTGATGTGACGGAGTTATCGATTGCAGACAATAATGGAAAACCAGTTTATCGTTACCAAAGCAAACCTATTACGGCTCAGCGACATGAACCCATTATTCTTGAGCGTACTTTGTATGAACCTTTATTGAAAGATAAGATCATGGGTACGATCACATTACATTACAGTGATTTAGCGTACGATGCGACCCGCCACTCGATTCTCGAAATTGTGTATGGGGTAGCCTTGCTAATGGTGATCCTCTTTTTTGTCGCGGCATGGTGGATTCGTTATCTCCTTTCCCCCCTTAATACGATTGCTGCGACAGTTCGCGATTATATACCAGGTAATGCTATGGTACTTCAAGAGCATGGGAGTATTGAAATCGAACAGATTGTGAGTGCTTTTAATATCATGCAAAAAACATCACAAGATTATTTTTGGCAAATTGAATCCATTAATGCTTCATTGGAACACATTGTGGAGGAAAAAACTCATAAATTGATCGAACAATACTATACCGATCAATTGACCGAATTGCCCAATCGTTACCAGCTGCAAGAGCGATTGAAGCAAGACGATGTGGTTGCTTTGGCAATTTTAAACATTGATGATTTTCGAGAACTCAACGACTTTTTTGGAATTATCATTGGGGATGAGATGCTGGTGCATATGGGAGAATGGCTTAGAGAGGTTTCTTCTTTATGTTATCGTTTGGGGGGAGATGAATTTGCTATTTTGTTTACCGATTGTGCCTTAGATCAAGCGGAGTTGAATCATCGTTTGATGAGACTGATTGGATTATTGGATGCTAAGACGTTTACGATTAACAAAGATGAAAGTTTGCGGTTACGGGTGACGGTGGGTGTTACCCTCGGAGCTGAAAAAGCGTTAACGCGAGCAGACATCGCCCTCAATCGGGCTAAAAAAGATAAAAAACAGGTCGCTTTTTACAATCAAGATGAAGGGGTAGAAGAGCAATACCGTTCCAATATGCTTATGGCTGCTATGGTGCGTAAAGCGTTGTTTGAACACCGTTTTGTGTGTCATTATCAACCCATTGTCAATTTAAAAACGGGTATTACGGATAAATACGAAACGTTAATTCGGATGTTGGATGAAGAGGGGAATTTGGTTCCCCCTATGAAATTTCTCCCGATTGCCAAACAAACCAAACTCTATCCTCAAATTACCCTTGAGATGGTCTCTCAAGCGTGTAACCTTTTTTCTACACGAACGGAAGAATTTTCCATGAATGTCTCCGATAGTGATATTCGCAACCCAGAGACAGTACGCGAAATTATTAAAATAATCACCAATACGGGGGTCGCCTCTCGGGTAGTGTTTGAAATCTTGGAATCTGAAGGGATTGAAAATTACGACGATGTATCGTTGTTTATTGAGCAAGTGAAAGCACTTGGGGCAAAAATCGCGATTGATGATTTTGGAACAGGGTATTCTAATTTTGAAAATATTTTAAAACTCAATGTGGATTACATTAAAATTGATGGTTCGTTGATACGAGGAATTGCCAATCACCAACGTCACCGTATTATCGTAGAGACTATCGTTGATTTTGCTCGTAAAATTGGGGCAAAAACCATTGCGGAATTTGTTTCGGATGAAGAGACGCATGAAGCTATCTGTACCCTTGGAATAGATTATTCTCAGGGCTATTTTACGGGTAAACCGATCCCCCTTCCTTAACAATCGTCATTCCTGACTTAATCCGCAATCTTAGACCCTGAATCGAGTTCAGGGTGACGTACACTGTCATTGCGGACACCTCTCGTCATGCTGAACGTGATTCAGCATCTCTCTCTCTTTTATACCCTTTTATTCGCCTTATTTTATCCAAAAATGGTTCAAAAGCAATTCACACTAAAAACATCCTTACGGCTGATGAGTGGTCTTATCCATTATTAACCATTATTGCGGTAAAATGGGGCGATTTTTTACCCAAGGTGTTTATAACTATGCTAGATGTCATTCAAATTCAAAAAATTTTACCTCACCGTTTTCCTTTCCTCCTCGTTGATCGTGTTACGCAGATCACCCCTAATGAATCCCTCATTGGATACAAAAACGTCACCATTGGTGAACAAATTTTTGAGGGTCATTTTCCCGGGCATCCTATCTATCCGGGTGTGATGATTTTGGAAGGGATGGCGCAAGCAGGGGGAATTTTAGCGTTCCAAAGTATGGACATGACCGAAGAAGAAGCCGCTCGTAAAGTGGTCTATTTTATGAGTATCGATGGGGCAAAATTTCGCGCACCCGTCCGTCCAGGGGATCGTTTGGAATACCGTATGAGCGTTATTAAGCACAAAGGGGCGATTTGGGTATTATCAGGCAGAGCCTATGTGGATGGCGTTCTTGTTTCTGAGGCGGAACTCAAAGCCATGATCGTTGATAAGTAAATTGATGAATACCATATCCCCATTAGCGTTTATTGAAGAGGGAGCCATTATCGGCGAAGAGGTCGAAATTGGCCCTTTTTGTTTTATCTCTGCGCGTGCCACCATTGGTAAAGGGACAAAGATTGCTGCTAGCGCGTGCATCTATGGTCATACGACCATCGGTGAGTACAATACCATCTTTTCCCATGCCGTATTGGGTTCTATTCCTCAAGATCTCAAATACGCGGGCGAAGAGGTGGAGTTGATCATCGGTGATCACAATACCATCCGTGAATTTACCCTGTTTAATCCCGGAACTGCGGGAGGGGGTGGAAAAACCATCGTGGGTAGCCATAATTTATTTATGGGGTATGTCCATTTGGGACATGATGTTATCATTGGTGATCATTGTATCCTCGCCAATGCCGCAACCTTAGCAGGTCATGTGGAGATGGGTGACTATGCCGTTGTGGGAGGGATGACCCCCATTCACCAATTCGTTAAAATCGGTGATTTTGCTATGATCGCGGGAGCTTCTGCCCTCTCCCAAGATGTACCGCCATATTGTCTGGTCGAGGGAAATCGTGCCGTATTACGAGGGCTTAATCTTAATGGTCTTCGTCGCCATCTCCAACGCAGTGACATCGATGCCCTTCGCGCTGCCTATAAAGAGTTATTTGAATCGGGAAAACCGCTTCAAGAGAGTGCCTCAACGCTTTCAAGCACCACATCAAGTGACTATGTTCAAAAAATGTGTACGTTTATTATCAATACCAAACGGGGTATCCCCTTTGAAAGGAAAGAGTCATGAACCATCGTCATTGCAGTTTTTGTAACGCAACTGAAAACGAACACAACCCCCTCATCGCAGGAAACCGTGTCTATATTTGTAAAAATTGTGTCTTTTCCGCCTACAAACTGATGTTTGGAGAAAATGGAAGTGATTCCCAAACCCCTCGTGATCATCTAGCAACCCAATTATTAACTCCTAAAGAGTTGAATACTTTTTTAAGTCAATACATCATTGGGCAAGAACGTGCGCGAAAACTTCTCTCCGTTGCGGTCTATAACCACTACAAACGGATTTTTAAACATCTTAATGTCGAAGACGATACAGAAATCGCCAAATCCAATGTCTTGCTTATTGGACCAACAGGAAGTGGAAAAACGTTGATGGCGCAAACCATCGCCCGTGTTCTTAACGTCCCCATCGCCATTGCCGATGCGACCAGTTTAACCGAGGCTGGTTATGTAGGGGAAGATGTTGAAAACATCCTCACCAAGCTCCTCCAAGCAGCCGATGGGGATATTGAACGGGCGCAACAAGGGATTGTTTTTATCGATGAGATTGATAAAATTTCCCGTATGTCAGAAAATCGTTCCATTACCCGTGATGTCTCAGGAGAAGGCGTTCAACAAGCGTTACTCAAAATCATCGAAGGGGCGATTGTCAATATCCCACCCAAAGGGGGACGTAAACATCCTAACCAAGATTTTATCCAAATTGACACCTCAGGTATCCTCTTTATCTGTGGGGGAGCGTTCGATGGATTGGGTCAAATTTTAGAGCGTAAGCAGGGGAATAATATCATGGGCTTTGGTCATGATAAACGTAGCACCACGGAGATTGATGATAGTTTTGACAATGTCGAACCCGATGATTTGGTCAGCTATGGATTGATCCCTGAGCTAATCGGAAGGCTTCCTATTATCGCCTCTCTCAACAAAATTACCCAAGAGGAGATGGTTCGTATCCTCACCGAACCCAAAAACTCTTTGGTAAAACAATACACCAAACTCTTTGCCATTGATGATGTTGAGCTGACGTTTGAAGAGGATGCCCTTGGTGCTATTGCCCAAAAAGCATTGAAACGTAAAACAGGAGCAAGAGGGCTCCGGGCTATTTTGGAAGAGATCATGGGTGACATCATGTATGAACTTCCCGAATACAGCGATCACAAAGTTGTTATCACCCACGACGTAGTGGATGCAGGGGCTATCCCTGTTTACCTTAAAAAATTATCTAAAAAAAGCGCATAGGAGAGTATCATGCTATTTAACAAACTCATCGGTCTTTTTTCCAGTGACCTTTCCATTGATTTGGGAACCGCTAATACCATCGTTATTGTCAAAGGGAGAGGCATTGTCATCAATGAACCTTCCGTTGTTGCGGTCAAAATCGAGCGCAATGGACAACAAAAAGTACTTGCCGTCGGGCGAGAAGCCAAAGAGATGGTAGGCAAAACCCCCGGTAACATTAAAGCCATTCGCCCTATGCGTGATGGTGTTATTGCCGATTTTGATATGACCGAAAAAATGATTCGTCGTTTTATCGAAAAAGCCCATGGGCGACAAAACCTTATCAGTCCCCGTATTATCATTTGTATCCCGTATGGTTTGACCCAAGTGGAGCGTAAAGCGGTACGTGAATCGGCGATGAGTGCGGGTGCGCGGGAAGTGTATCTTATCGATGAACCTATGGCAGCAGCCATTGGGGCGGGAATTGATATTCGTGAACCCAAAGGGAATATTATTGTTGACATCGGAGGGGGTACCACCGAAATCGGCGTTATCTCTTTGGGCGGCTTAGTATTGTGCCGTTCGATCCGTGTTGCGGGAGATAAAATTGACCGTGCCATCATGGATTACGTCAAACGTAAATACAACCTTCTCATCGGTGAGCGCATTGCCGAAGACATTAAAATCAATATCGGTACCGCAACTCCCTTGCCTCAAGAACTTACTATGATTATCAATGGTCGTGATCAGATTGAGGGGCTTTTGACCTCACTGGAACTTAGCAGCGAAGATGCACGCGAAGCGATGCGTGAACCCCTTAAAGAGATTCTTGATGCCTTATTAGAGGTGCTTGAAAATATGCCTCCTGATTTAGCGGGTGATATTGTCAATAATGGGGTTATCCTCACCGGCGGAGGAGCATTAATCAGACAATTGGATAAATACCTCTCTGAGACCATCAAAATTCCCGTTTATGTGGCAGATGAGCCCCTTTTGTGTGTAGCACGTGGAACAGGGCGCGCACTTGAAGAGATCGATGAGCTACACGAACTTTTCGATAATGAATAAATACCGTTTTTCCCTCTTATTTTTTGTTGTCGCGGTTATAAGTGGGGCTATCTATTTTAGCCCTTTCTTACAAGCACCCTTTGCCTATCTCTCCCGAAGTATCCAACTTTCCTATCTCAATGAGGTTCAAGGATTTCAAGATTCACTGGCACGTCATGTTAATCAGGAAGAAACCATTGCAACCTTGCAAAAACAAAATCGCTATTATGAAACCAAGCTCTTAGCCCTCCATCAAATAACCCGTGATTACCAAAATTTACTCAAATTAGAGCATAGTTCCCTCCAAACGCTCTCTTCTATTGAATTGGTTCGTACCATCGCCTACGTCCGTATGGGAGACACCAACAGACTTTGGTTGGAAATGTCAAGCTTTGATCCTTCTCGTGTTTATGGTCTCCTTTATCGTGGCTATGTAGCAGGTATCGTGGTTGCTAAAAACAATGCTCCAATGGCACTGCTTAATGGAGATGTCAAAAGTTCGTATGCCGTTTCCATCGGAAGTTCTCAAGCACCGGGGATTGTTCGAGGCAATAATGCACGTCGTTTAATCGTCGATTTTATCCCCACATGGATCCCTATTTATGTAGGTGATGAAGTGGTCACCTCCGGATTGGATCGCATTTTTTTCTCAGGACTTAAAGTAGGTAAAATAGTCTCCATTTCCAGAGCAAGTGGCTATCAAACGGCCATCGTTGAACCCTATTTTTACGCCAAAAATCCTACCTATTTTCACGTCATTACTCAAGTCAGATAATCGGATTTTAAGTGCTTTCTCCCTATAATTGGGAAATTTTTCTGACAAAAGGGACAGCATGCCAAAACGCGACGACATTAAAACGATACTTCTCATTGGATCAGGTCCAATCGTCATCGGTCAAGCGTGTGAATTTGACTACTCTGGAACGCAAGCCGTTAAAACGCTCAAAGAGCTAGGGTACCGTGTGGTTCTTATCAACTCCAATCCCGCCACCATTATGACTGATCCTGAATTTGCCGATCGCACCTATATCGAACCAATTAAACCTGAAATTATTGCTCAAATCATTAAAGACGAAAACGTTGATGCCATCCTCCCCACCATGGGGGGACAAACTGCCCTTAATGCAGCGATGCTGATGCACGAACAAGGGCTATTAGAGGGGATCGAATTTCTCGGTGCCAATCCCAGTGCCATCAAAAAAGGGGAAGATCGACAAGCCTTCAAAGAGTGTATGGTTAAAATTGGGATGGATCTCCCCATTTCTCGTTATGCCTATAATATGGATGAAGCAATGCTCGCTGCTGAAGCCATTGGCTTTCCTATCATCATCCGTGCATCGTATACCCTTGCGGGGGGAGGCAGTGGCGTTGCTTACAATATCGATGAATTTAAACACCTCGCACAACGTGGTTTGGATGAATCCCCCATTACTGAAATTTTGATCGAAGAATCCCTTCTTGGATGGAAAGAGTACGAGATGGAAGTTATCCGTGACCGTAACGATAACTGTATTATCGTCTGTTCCATCGAAAACTTTGATCCTATGGGAGTCCATACGGGAGATTCCATTACCATCGCTCCAGCACTAACCCTCACCGACAAAGAGTACCAACGGATGCGGGATGCGTCGTTTGCTATTTTACGTGAAATTGGAGTTGATACAGGGGGATCGAATGTTCAATTTTCCGTTGATCCTCAAACAGGGCGTATGATTGTTATTGAGATGAACCCACGTGTTTCTCGTTCATCCGCACTCGCCTCTAAAGCAACGGGATATCCTATTGCTAAAGTAGCTACTCTCCTTGCTGTTGGATTCACCCTCGATGAGATTACCAACGACATCACCGGAACGCCTGCTGCGTTTGAGCCAGTCATCGACTATATTGTGACCAAAGTTCCCCGTTTTACCTTTGAAAAATTCCCTGAAGCGGAATCAACCCTCACCACGAGCATGAAATCGGTCGGGGAAGCGATGGCAATCGGACGAACGTTCAAAGAATCGGTTCAAAAAGCTCTTTGCTCTTTGGAAACAGGTCTTTGCGGTTTTGACCCCATCGGAGGGGATTTAGAATTTGTCAAACACGAAATTCGTCGCCCTAATGCTGAACGTATCCTCTATGTGGGTCAGGGTTTCCGTATGGGACTTTCCAAAGAGGAAATTTTTGAACTCTCTAAAATTGATCCGTGGTTTTTGACCCAAATTGAAGAAATTATTGCCCAAGAACCCCTTGTCACCACTGCGACATTGAGCGATGAAGGGCAACTTCGTCGATTGAAAACCGAAGGCTTTTCGGATAAAAATATCGCCCGTCTTATCACCAAAAATGGGGGCAGTGTCAAAGAAAACGACGTTTACGATGCCCGAAAAGCGTTGGGGATCGCCTTTGAATACAATGAAGTGGATACCTGTGCCGCAGAATTTGGTTCGTTAACCCCGTATCTTTATTCCACCACCAATATCACCTCACTAGGGGTACAAGAAGCCCGAATCAGTGATAAGAAAAAAGTGATGATTCTTGGTGGTGGGCCAAACCGCATTGGTCAGGGGATTGAGTTTGATTATTGTTGTGTCCATGCCTCATTTGCCCTCAAAGAGATGGGGATTGAGACCATTATGGTGAACTGTAATCCTGAAACGGTCTCAACCGACTACGATACGTCGGATGTTCTTTATTTTGAACCCATCGATTTTGAACACGTTCGTGCCATTGTCGAAGCGGAACAACCGGATGGAATTATCGTCCACTTTGGGGGACAAACTCCATTGAAACTTGCCAACGATCTCCATAATATTGGGGCTAAAATTGCTGGAACGTCAGCAGAAGTGATCGATTTAGCAGAAAACCGCGAAAAGTTCTCTGCATTTGTTATAGAGCAAGGTCTTAAACAACCTAAAAATGGTCTTTCGATGACCAAAGAGGGTGCCTTTGAAATCGCAAATAAACTGGGTTATCCCGTCCTTGTGCGTCCTTCTTACGTTTTAGGGGGACGTGCTATGCGTATCGTTTACAATGACGATGAGCTTCGTACCTATATGGATGTTGCCGTATCGGTCAGCAATGACTCTCCCGTACTGGTTGATAAATTTTTGGATCAAGCGGTTGAGTTGGATGTGGATGCCATTTGTGATGGGACAGAGGTCTATATTGGTTCCGTGATGCAACACATCGAAGAGGCAGGGATTCACTCCGGTGATAGTGCTTGTTCCCTCCCTCCGGTCAGTCTCAGTGCCCAATTGCAAGCCCAAGTAGAACAACAAACCAAGAAAATCGCTTTGGGTCTTGGGGTGATTGGTCTTTTGAATATTCAATACGCCATTTATCAAAACGAAGTTTATTTGATCGAGGTTAATCCCCGTGCTTCGCGTACGGTTCCCTTTGTTTCCAAAGCAACGGGTATGCCTTTAGCCAAAGTCGCCACCCGTGTAATGCTGGGGGATAGCTTACGCAATGCATTGGCTTTTTACGACAACTACAATGTGGTTATGGAAGAAGAGGGGCTTCTCAAGCCCCGTCTTAAAGGTCACGTTGCCATTAAAGAGGCGGTCTTTCCTTTCAACAAACTCTACGGTGCTGATTTGGTTCTCTCTCCTGAGATGAAATCAACGGGTGAAGTGATGGGGATTAGCTCCAATTTTGGGGTCAGTTTTGCCAAAAGTCAATTGGCTGCTGGAAATAAAATTCCCACTTCAGGGACGTGTTTTCTCTCCTTTATCGAAAGCGACAAACTCCATGCGACGGAAATTGCCCAAGGGCTTCATTCCCAAGGATTCAAGCTATTAGCAACCCGTGGTACCCAAAAAGCGATAGAAGCTGCAGGGATCCCTTGTGAAGTGGTACTTAAAATTTCTGAAGGTCGTCCCAATATCGAAGACCGGATGAAAAATGGGGATATTGCCTTGGCGATTAATACCTCCGATAACACCACGTCGAAAAAAGATGCCGAACAAATTCGTCAAGTGGTATTACGTATGGGAATTCCTTATTTTACCACATTAAGTGCAGCTCGTGCTGCCATTGAGGCGATGCGATACATGGGTGATGATGCGTGGATGAAACCTCAAGCACTTCAGGATTTTTTGGTTTAATACCAAAAAATGTCCATCTTCCTCACCCAAACCGATACCACGGTCGGCTTCCTTTCTCAAGATGCCAAACACCTAGCCTCTCTTAAAGGGAGAGATGAGGATAAACCTTTTTTAAAGGTATTCGCTTCACTTGCCCTCTTAAAAGAGCGTTACAGAGTCCCTGTAAAATATCGTTCATGGGTACGACACGCTAAAAAAACCACCTTTGTCATCCAAAATAACGCCATTCGCTATGTCCGTAATCCCCATCATGCCCATCTCATTGCACCCTACGGATGGCTTTACTCTACCTCTGCCAATCAAAGTGGTCATGAGTATGATCCCCAATTTTGCCATACCCATGCGGATCGTATTATTGAAGACAAAAGAGGATTTTTCACCGCACCCGCCTCTACAATCGTCCGTATTACGCCCACTCAATCCCAAAAATTACGTTAGGAGAAGCCCCCAATGAAATACTTTTTAAGTGCCAAACATATCTACTTAGGTGCCACAGGTCTTGCTGTTTTAAGTGCCTTAAGCGGGTGCCAAAGCAGTCAAGACCAAGAATCTCAATCCCAAGAGTGGGAAAATAAATTCATCGTGGTGGAACAACTTTCCAATGGCAAATACGTCGTTGTCGAAGAGACCCCAACCCAAGGGGAGAGTCATGCCATTATCCGTTCTAAAGATGAAAATGGAACCATTCACGAACGGGTTATGACTCAAGCTGAGATGAAAGAACTCGCCGATAACGAATACAAAAAAATGAATGAGGGAAAATCTGAACTTAACAGTGAACCCAAAAGCGAAGGGATGGGATTGGGAGGCACCATCCTTGCTGCTGCTGGTGGGGCGCTGTTGGGAAATATGATCGGTAATGCCCTTATGAACAATTCAAACGTTCGTCAACACCAAGACATGTCCAATCGTTCGGCGTATCATCAAACCCATAAAACCCCCTTCTCACCTACCCCTGCTTCGGGTAGTACACCCAAAAAGAGTTTTTTTGGTGGCAGTAGCAGTAGTACTCACAGCAATTCTAGCCATTTTGGAGGATAATCATGATCACCCTAGAACCCATTAACCCTATCAATACCGCCATTCTCGAAGAGATTGGCTTTGTGTGGCATACCGATGCTGATTTAACCCACTATGTTGCTGATGAATTGGTCATTGTACGCGATGACGAGGCAGAAGCGTATTACGAAGCGGTCAATGAACTGTACAATATGTACACCGCTGCTGCGCAACACGTTATTGATAACAACCTCTTTTTTGAGATAGGGATCCCGTTTAATCTGGTAGAGAGTATCCAAAAAAGTTGGGACAATGATGTCCATTGGCACTTATATGGTCGTTTTGATTTGGCAGGGGGGATTGATGGAAAACCCATTAAACTTATCGAATTTAATGCCGATACCCCTACGGCTTTATTTGAAACGGCGATACTTCAATGGGCATTGCTTAAACACAACAATATGGATGAAGCACGCCAATTTAACAATGTCTATGAAGCCATTAGTGATAACTTTCGCCGTTTGGTCACCCTCTTTGAGGAACCAGAGATGTTTGAACGCTATTATGAGGGGTGGAAAATTCTCTTTAGTGCCGATGGTAACCATCCCGAGGAGGATCGTACCGTACGATTACTCCAACAAATGGCAATTGATGCGGGATTTGAGACCGAATTTGAATCGCTTAACGGGGTCAAATTTGATGAGGAAGGGATTTACGACCAAGATGAAAATCCGTATGAGTACTGGTTTAAACTTTATCCGTGGGAAGACATTGCCATTGATGAAAATGAGCTTGCAACCCTCTTAACCACCATTATGCGCAACCAAAAAGCCATTATCCTCAACCCTGCTTATACCCTTTTATTCCAATCCAAAGGGATGATGAAAATTTTATGTGATCTCTTTCCAGACTCCCCCTATTTGCTCCAAACCTCCTACGAACCCCTCAATGGTATCGCATGTGTTGAAAAACGGATGTTTGGACGTGAGGGGGCAAATGTACGTATCTTAGACCGTACAGGAAATACCCTTGAATCCACCGATGGACCGTATGCAAACTTCAAACCCATCTATCAAGAGTATGTTGAATTTCCTCAAGATACACGGGGTAATTCCTATCAAGCGGGGGTATTTTTTGCCTACGAAGCGTGTGGATTAGGATTTCGTCGTGGAGGAAAAATTTTAAACAATGGCTCCAAATTTGTAGGGCATCGACTCTCGTAGTCGGGGTTCCCCTTAATTCGTAGCAGTCTTACCTCTTTTCACATTTTTTTATCCATTAACGTTTAGTTAACCTCTATTTTCAGAACGATTTAACACCTTTTTGATTATATTCCAAACATGATTCAGTAAATTGAAGAAAATGCGATTCACGCCTTTTTTCTATTGTTTCGAAGTTTCTCGTTACCCTATTTACCCTAAAAATGAGGCTTTATGAAAACCCCTTTTACCTTGGCTCTCCTATTGATCCCTTTTACCTTATTCGCGACAGAAGAGACTTCTTCTACTGCACTGCAAGAACTTACTCAAGAACTCAATGAAATTACCCAAACCGCTACCGAGCAACGCGTTAATATTGACTATCTTCCTTATATTATGAGTGTGTTTGAGGGAGATGAACTCTCTCATGCAGGGGCGACCTCGCTCAAAGATGCCCTCTCGCTGGTTGCAGGGGTAAGTATTGCCAGTGATAACCTCTCCTTATTTAATCCAATTTTTCGGGGTTCCAATCCCGAAGCACATGGGCAGACCAAGCTCATTATCGATGGAATAGAGACGAATGAACTCCTGTTTGATAGTCATACCTCCTATCTTGCCATGCCCATTGAGCTTATCAAGCGGATGGAGGTGGTTCGAGGACCTGGGAGCTACAGCGATGGGCATTGGGGATATGCAGGGTCTGTTATCATCACCACTTACAAAAAAGAAGAGATTCCCAATGGTCAAAGTGGTCGTTGGTTTGCCTCCAGTGGAAGCTATGGAACCCGCAAAGCAGGAGGCTCTTATAGTCTGTTAAAAAATGACTTTTCATTGGGTGCGGATGTGTACACGATACACGACAATCTCGCCCTCAACTATGGCAAAGATGCCCTCTCTAATGGCTATTTTGGAGCGAATAATGTTCAGCTATCCCGCTCAGGAAGTGCGCCACTGGGAACCGATACGACGGTTATCTCTGCTACAATCGCCAAAGGATCACTCTTTGTGGATGGACGATTTTCCCTTTATCGCCATGGAGGGGGGGGAGGAATAACGTATGCGTTGGCATCCGATGGGGATCACTATACCCTTAACCAAGGGAGTTTTCACTTAGGAACCCATTATACGTTGGGAAATTTTAGCGGAACGATTCAAGGATCAATGACCGATGATCGTTTTGGCAACTATGGTCTTACCCGACCCGCCGGATTGGTTTTAGCAGGTGTCACCTATCCTGATGGTTTTTACAGTGTCAATGAAGTTTTAGTCCGAACGTATGGGATCAGTAATACCCTCTCAGGAAATCTTTTTTGGGGGGAAAGGGACGTTTGGGATCAAAAAATCGCGTAGCGCCCTCCTCCACGAAACAACCCTTTATACGAACCTCTTAACCGGAGTTGGGATGGTGGATTATTCCAATAGTTATCCCTTTGTTGATCCGCATAGCAGCATTAACGATTTTTCCACCTATCTCACATACGAGCATCCCATTTCACAATCATTAATGGGGTACGCCTCCTTGACACTGGATAAACACGATACGTTAGCTCCCCGATGGGATCCCCGTATCGCAGCCATGTATACCCTTAATCCCGATAATTTACTAAAATTTTCGATTTCTCGCGCCCATCGAAACCCTTCATGGCAAGAGATGTTTACCATTAATAACCCTGCTCGATGGGGGAATCCTAATCTTAAAGCCGAAAGCGTTGTCGCCTACGAAACCCAATGGATCCATACCTTCGGACTCAATCATACCCTTTCATTCAATCTCTTTCGTCTCCAAAATGAGAATCAAATTTATCTTCAATACAATTCCACCTCTGCGATTCCACGATATGACCACGTGAATGGCTCACAAAGCACCATTACAGGGTTTGAGACCGAATGGCGCAAACGGTATGATACCTTCTCGTTTTATGCCACCTATACTCATATTATGGCGTACGATGGTAATGGTGCCACACTTCCTGATGCCCCCTCCAATACTCTATCAGGATTTATGACCTACAATTGGAATCAAAATACCTACACCTCCCTCTCCGGACGATGGCAGGGGAAAACACCACGAACAAAAACCGATTCACGTCCTAGTATGCAGGAGATAAGTACTATGGATGGTACGATAGGCTATACGATACCAAAATTTAACAGTGAGATTCAATTTTCGGTAAAAAATATGTTTAATCAAACGCAACTTTATCCCGCACCAGAAGGCACATACACCGCAGACTATCCAGCAGGAGTGGGGCGTAATTATCTTATTACTTTACGAGGGACATTTTAAACGCGCATTGATGGTATGTAAAAAATGCGTTTCTTGCCCGCCTTCGCGGGAATGACGCGTTTTGTCACTTTGAATACTAACCTTGTCACCCTGAACGTGATTTTGGGTTTATGAGGGGGAAGTTGCCCGTTGTACCAATAAATCCGCCACCTCAAAACTGGCATCCACAAACTCCAATTGGGGTAAATCGCGCATACTTTTACGCTCTTCGACGCTGTCAATTTTGATAATAATATGGGCGTGGGGATGAAAATTCAAGACCGCTTCGCTAATGAGCCGTCGGTTTTGTTCGCTGCTCATGGTGATGAGGATCGCTTGGGACTCTTTGACCTTGAGCGATTCCAAAACGGGATGTTTATTGAGGTGACCAAAATAGGCCATGTAACCCAATTTTCGGGCGTGCAAAACGTGTTTGAGGTTATCAGAGATGATGATAAAGTTGGCTCCCTTAGCTTGCAAGGAAGCAGCGACAATTTTCCCCAACATCGCAAAACCCGCCACGATAATATGATTTTGACGTTCGATGGGGGTGATGACGTCCGATTCGTAGAACTCTTTTTCAAAATAGGAGGAGAGCTTATAGATATTCCCGATGATAAAAGGGGTGAGAATCATCGAAATGACACTCACTAAAATCAAAAAACTTGCCATCTCAGAGGTGATGAGTTTGAGGCTTCCTGCCATGGCGAAGACGGCAAACGAGAACTCCCCAATTTGTGCTAGGGATAATGCGGTTTTGGCGGAGGTATTTTTGTCGGAATTGCGGCGAATAATGGCATAGATGACCGCTGCTTTAAACAGCATCGCAAACAAAAAGACAAAAATAATGATAAAGATATTTTCCATAAAATAAAAAACATTGATTTTACTCCCCACACCAAAGAAAAACGCCCCCAACAAGAGATCTTTATAGGTGGCAATGTCCGATTCGACTTTGACGTTATAGCCTGTATCGGCGATAATCATCCCTGCAATAAAGGCTCCCAAAGAATAGGTAAATCCCATGGTGTGTGCTAACAAGGAGGCACCGATGAGTATCGAGAAAACTGATCCCAAAAAAAGCTCTTCCAACTCCGTTTTAGCCGAAAATTTCAAGAGAGCATTAACGATTTTTTCGCCGAGGGTGAGCATAAAGACAACAACAAAAGCAGCAGACAAAAGGGTCTTTATCAACACTTCCCCCAATGAAAGGGTCTCATTGGACAAAAAGCTAATGAGTAACAAAATGGGGATAACCGCCAAATCTTGGAAGATCAAAATCCCCATCGATTTTTGACCGTAGGGGGTGATGATGTCTTTGGACTCTTTGAGATAGGTGAGGACAATCGCCGTCGAGGAGAGGGAAAATGCCAGCGAGACGATGAGGGAGGTATTAAAATCAAGATGAAAAAGGTAAAACGAGAGGATAAAAATCACCCCAACGCTCAATACCACTTGCAGTACTCCATTGGTGAGAAGAAGCTCTTTCATCTTTTTGATTTTCTCTAAACTCAGTTCCAATCCGATGGTAAACATCAAAAAGACAATCCCAAACTCCCCGATCAATTCCAACGAATCGTTGCCCAGACCATTGAACCCAAAGAGGTAGCTAATGATGGTGCCTGTAGCGATGTAGCCAATGATGTGCGAAATCCCCAACCGTTTGAGGAGGATATTCAGCACCGTGGCAATGGCAATGGTCAAAAAAATAGATAATAGTAGTGTTTCCATAGCACCATTATAGTGCAAGCTTCGTGCTATGGATGATTAAAAAAGGGGCTATTGTACCCCTCCGTCATCTTTTGTAAATTTTTTTCCCCATAACGGGTACGATTTTCCCACCGAAAAAAGAGGATTTTTTCCACCCCTTTGAGATGTTTGAGATCTTCCAACGCTTGGGTTAACATCGCCGGTGTCACCTCATCAATACGGACAACATCATCGCAGTAGAGGAGTCGTCCATGGAAATAATGGGTGGCATTGATACGATATCGGTGATTGCCCAAGGGGATAAAGTGGGGTGTGACATCGTGAGCGGTTATCCCCTCTATCAATCCCACAACACTGCCAAATCGGATAATGGTCGCTTGGGAATACAAGGGTAAAGCAATATCAAGTCCCAAGGGATAACGGTCAAAATTACGGGTGTAGGTTTGGGCTACGCCAGAGTCTAAAATGGCATTTTTCGTCTCAGGGTCACTAAAATCGCTCATGTTGTAATACATCAGTACCCCACGATCCACGGGAGGAACCCCCGTATGGTCAAAATCGGCGATTTGGTGCAATCGAATCGTGGCGGAAAATTTTATGGGAAATTGCTTTTTGAGTTCTTGGATGAGGGCAAAATAATGCTTTCGCGTCCCCATTGTCCAGTCACAATCGAGTTGAATCTCGTGGTAATCAAACCCATATTTCCGTTGAAGCACGCGCAATTCATCTCCCAATCGTTGTGCCAAAAGGGGAGGTGGTATGTGGTCAAACACCTGATTTTCGAGGTAAATAACAGGGATAGAATCAGGGGGAGGAGGGGAGTCAAACACCGTAGGATGGAGATAAAGATTATGGTCAAACTCGACATCCAGACATTTAATATACAAAGGGGTGGTAGGTTGACTTGTGAGGAAAAAATGGTGTTTCCAATAATAATAGCCCACCTCTGGGGTAGGAGTTGGGCGATAACAATAGGCTCCAAGTACACCCAAGAGGACGATAATTCCCACCCCTAAACGCCATTTTTTCATCGAAACGCTTTGAAGGTGGCACACGCTTTGATCGCTTGTTGACCGTAGTGTGTCCCTTGGTAGGTGGCTTTATAGCTACGTACGTGTTGAGCAAAAGGTTTGGAACGTTTGACTCTGTCGGTGGAGAGGAGTTTTTCAGAGGCTTCCCATGAGAGAGTGGTGCTGTTGAGTTTGGTAATCACCTCGTTGGGATAGAGGGTTTTATGGTAGGCAAGTTTTAACTCTCCGTAGGCAATTTTGGCTTTAAGCTCAGGGTCTTGGGTGTAGTGGGAAGCCAGTGCGTACTCTTTTTGAATCGCGGTGGTATCCATATCGGATAATGAAGGGTTGGATCGAGGGCGATAGAGATAACTGCTTTGGGAAAAATTACCAAAATAGGACTGGTTGTACAACGCGGTGGCCAAAAGAAAGTGGTGATGGGGATTATGGGGATCTTTGGCAATCATCCCATAGAGCATTTGCATCTTTTTGGCGTAGCTCAATTGGGTCATCCGTACCGTTTTACCGTTGCGATTGTACCCCCCAAAGGTCGCATTAAAAGGGTTATAGTCGGAGACCGTGAGGAGATCTTTGGACGTTTTTTGGAGGTACTCAATGGCTTTGGGGTAGTTGTGGTGTTTGATAAACAATGTCCCCAAAATCTGGCTGCGTGCAGAACTATTGAGATCAAGGTAACGGTCAAAAATGTGTTTTTCGAGGGGAGAGAGGGGTGTTTTGACCCAATAGTTTTCCAATGCGAGAGGATCCATCCCATCGTAATCGACACTCACCCATCGATCCACATCGTACTGGGGGGTAAGTGTGGCAAAAATGGTACGTTGGATACTTTTGGGGGGATACAATGTCCCCGCTTTGACCCCTGTGTAATGGATAAGGGCATCTTTCATGGTTGGGGAAAATTGGGGGGTAAGGGTAAAGAGGGTGTGATAGAGATTGGGTAATTCTTCTTGATTTTTGAGACCATTGACACGGTTAAGGTAGGTTAAGAAGGGGATGAATTTTTGCTGCGCGGGGGTCGCTTTTTGGTGTTTGAGCCGTTCAAATGCCTCTGCATTGAGGGGTTTTTGTTCCAAAAGATCGAGATAAAGGAGGGCGTATTGCTCCACAAATTGGGGATTTTTTAACGATTGGAGCGTTTGGACAAAATAATCTCTTTTGAGATGATAGCTTTTTAACGCTTTTGGGGAGTGTTTACCTCTATAATAGGTGGTTTGGAGATCTTGGAGCAACATATACGTGAGCCGTTCAAACCAAATGGAATGGCTACCAAAGGTTGCCATCTCGCGGTGTTCATGGAGCGGTGAATTTTTCCATTGTTGCGCCCGTAGGAAAAAATAGCGTGCTTTTTCGTCGTTGGTTTTGGCACTTTTGAGCAATTCTTGCCATTGGGCATCGTTTTTAATCCGAAAATCGTAAATGCCCAAATAGGGATTGGTGTGGTTGTCCAAGAGTGTAGCGGCCATCACATTGGCTTGAACCCCTTTGCCCAAATGGTTCAAAGCTCCCGCATGAAACGCATCAATCCACTCATGCGCCACCAAAGGGTGTGAGGAATGGATAAGATTTTTATACTGGGTACAATACTCCACCACTTTGGCATAGTTCCCCCCATAATAGTCAAATCGAACGACCAAATACACGTAACGCAGTTTTAACATAGGATCGGAGGTTTGCTCCATTAACCGTTTCCCCTCGGCGACGATACGGTTAAACTCTTTGGCACCCTCGGTGGTTTTTGCGTATCCATGGGTGTAGGTGTAGCGCATTTGGTCAGAGAGATAGTTCAAATACCCCTCGAAAGCGCCATTTTTTAGACGGCTTTTAAACGATTGACGATAGATCACAATGGGGGTCATTGCACTCAAATCCGCTTCGTACGAATAACTGGTATAAAAGAGTTTTTCCAACTCTTTTTGGGTGAGGGCATGATTGCAATAGCCATACCACTCCGCAATATTGATTTTTTTCTTTTGCTCTTCATAATAGGCACTGCGATCATTATACGAGGTGCTTTGAAAAAAATCGGTGGAGAGATAGTACAACGGGGAATCTTTTTCCAATCCTATCAAACTGGCATCAAAAAAATCGTACGACTCATCTTTGACGTAGTTGACAAAGCCATTATCCGAACACGCCAGCGCATTGACCCCCAACAAACACATTCCTAACGCTATTTTAAAACCCCATTGCATTGTTTTCTCCCACCCTTTTTAGTGGTTTGATTATACGGTTATTTCTCTTTTTTTTCCGCCTTATCCCACTGTAAGTCCCTTTATGGGAGAATACCAAAAATTGCGGGAGAGATACGACGATGATGAAATTTTTGGTAACCCTTTTGACCCTTTTTTGGTTGGTGGGATGTTCGCAATCCGCTAAGGACTCCGCCATGGCTCCTACGAGTATGATGAAAGCGGTGAGTGCAGAGGATTCCACAGCCCCTGCTAGTATGCCAGAGGCTTCTACTACGACCGCTCCTCCTATGATCGCTTACGAACACACCCTTCATTTGGATGTCCCCGAATCAGACGTAGCGGTGCTGTACGCGAAGACACAATCGCTGTGCAAAAGCGGTGAGTGTGCCATTTTAGAATCCAACTTGGATACGGGTGAATCGTACCAAGGGTCATTAAAATTACGTGCCAAACCCGAAAAAATAGATGCCATCATCAAAGCACTCAGCGCACAAGGGGAGGTGGTCAATCATAACGTCAGTGGCGAAGATTTAGCCCTTCCCATCAGTGATGCTGCCAAAAAACTCTCGATGCTCCAAACCTATCGCGATAGCCTAGAAGCGTTGCTCAAACGCCCCAATGTCGATATTGATTCCCTGATCAAAATCAACCAACAACTCGCGCAAGTGCAAAGCGATATTGAGTCGCTCTCAGGGGAAAAAACCCATTTGGAACTGCGGGTCAAAACCGAAATTCTCAACATTCTCATCGTCTCAGAGACCAATCGCTCGTTTTATGCACCCATCAAACATACCCTTAGTGCATTTAAATCCACCCTTGCTACGGGGATTTCAGCCCTTATTGCCACCATTGCCTTTGTACTTCCCTTTGGGCTAATGGTGTGGTTGGGTCGTAAGGGATGGAGCGTGTTTAAGGGGAAGAAAAAAACACCCTGACTACAAAAACACCCCACCGATAACGCAATTTTCCCTCCCAATGGGGTAGCTGATGTTCATAAGGGGTGGGGTGGCTTTGAGATTTCGTTGCACACGGCTAAAAAGGGAGGGATTGGCGAAATGGCTCCCGCACAAGACTATCTCTGTGGCTTTGGTTTTCCCTTTTAGTTCACTTAAAAGTTCACTCACGTAGTCCCCTAAGGATTCAAAAATAGAGTAACTTAGATAAATCGGATCGACTCCTGCGAGTTGATAACTGAGGATACTGGAGAGAAAAGCGACATGATTAAAGCGGTTATCCTCGATTTTGGTATCGATTTGCACCCCCCCCTTTACCGATAAATTTTAACGCCTCTTTCATGACCCCTTCGTAAGAGGGTTCTTTTAATCCCAAGATCATCGCGGTGGCTTCAAAGAGGGTAACATCGTTTTGCTCCAGTTGGACAAGCACGTCCCAAAGATCAGGGTGTTTGGTTTGGATCGTCTCGATCAGTCGGTCTGATCCCTCGCGTAAATGGGCAATTTTTTCAATCAGTCCGATGGAATGAAACGGATGAGAAGGGACAACCCGAATCACTTTTTTACCATCGTAATAGAGAAATGAGGGTTCCTCGTGAAAATACGCCCCTACGATTTTGGTGCCAAACTTCCCATGTTCGGCAATGACCGCTATAAAGGAGGCTTCATCGTCTGCCATCGTATGAAAATGAGCCGATGTGACTGCTGGCGTTTCGGTTTCGCGTTGTTTGATCTTAATGGTAGATGCGGATTCAAACCGCCCC
>JAVHOQ010000012.1:0-5714 GCA_036170115.1 Sulfuricurvum sp. | reverse complement strand
ATACGAAGATATAGGGAATAAAAAAATGAGTACCAAAAGAAAAGTATACAGTGCACCCGTTAAACTGGAGAAATAATCACATCGGAAGAGAAAAAAGGTCACCCAAAACTTCATGAAGAAAATCAATATAAAAAGGTTCAATGGAGCCAAGTTTTTCTTTGAATCTCGAAATATCGACACTGTTAAGTTGATAGCAATCAATGGAAGAGACTTTTGATAACCCATTTTCTTTGCTGGGATTGACTTTAATTATCCAAGGTTTATCAAGAAAAGAGGGGTTCCATCCTGTGATGGGGGCAATAATTTTACTGGGTAACGCACCAAATGCGTCATCGCTGATGATTAAACACGGTCGCATCTTCCCTATCTCACTCCCTATGGTGGGGTCAAGATCAACCCTGTAAATATCATACTGTCTCACGATAGTCCCCTACGAAGCTGTTGAGTTCTTTTAACTCAGGGTCTGTGGTATACAGTTGTGCCATTTGGATACACGCTTTTTTGATTTTTTCTTTTCGTTGCTCGCGCGCGAAGAGTTTCATCGCTCTGGCAAATACTTCAGATTTACTGACGTGTAGTTCATCTTTGAATTTTTCTGCCAAAAGATTGGTCGCCTCAGGGAGAGAAAGAGTTACTTTTATACTACTTTGCATACATAATTCCTTATGTAGATTTATACGTCAGTATAGCGTATTTTTGGAAGATTTTCTCTCATCAATACACCACCCCGCTACCGCCACTGTTCGCGGAATGAAACACCATGGCATGATTGCGTCGGGCGTACAATCGAATCAGCAAATTTTGGAGCGTAGGTTGGATGGAGGGGGTAAACCATCCGTTGTTACTCATGGCGATCATATAGTGAACTTTGGGGTCATACAGCTCTTCACGGGTAATTTCATAACAAATAGCATTGCGAAACGTAACTCCCTGTATCCCAAAATCGGTAGGGTGTTTGGCGGTAACAAAATTCGCTGCCCCTTGATAAACATGGTCATCGACCCATTGTTTGAGAAATGAAGGGAGGGGGATATACTCCCCAAACGGGACAAGAATCGTTTTTTTAGCGACGGTGATGTTCCCCTGATCGAAGAGATAGGAAACATTGTAATTGAGATGATTCTCTTCGTGAAGCGTCCCTGTGAGGATGGTGATGTGGTGGGATTTTTCTTGGAGGAACGCCATGAGTTGAGGATTATGGTTCATAAATAACGGAAACGCGGCTTCCGGTAAGACCACCATATCGTAGCGTTTGTCAATAGCATCATCGATGACACGGAGGTTGTCCCCAACGATCCTCTGAAGGGTCGATTGTTCCCACTTCATGTCTTGGGAAAGCTCAGTGGAGACGAGTTTGATCTTCAGTGATGGCAGGGGAGGGGGGGTATACGGAGCATGAAACGTCACGACCAACAAAAGAAGCGGTAGTACTTTGGTTTTTCCTTTCAACCCCGATGAAGCGGCTAAAAGGGCGAGGACAAGGGCAAATTGCCATTTTTCGACCCCGATATAGCTCTCCACAAAGATCACTTCCGGTTGCATCCAGTTAAAATCCATCGGCCAAAAAAAGGTCAATCCAAAGAGCATCCCCGCACGTAACCATGGCGATGAGGTAAGCCCCAACACCCCAAAGTACAGCGCATAGACCACCCCAAAACCCAATGCTACCGGCCATTTCGCCCACTCCATGTCGTAGTAGGTAAAGCTGTACCCAATCCAGTAAAACCATAACAGCCCAATCCAAAATCCTGCGATGGGGAGCATTTTGCGGGGTGCGACCAAAAGCCCATACACGGCGATGAGACCGCTGAGAGTATTGAGTATCCATGAGGTAAGATGGAGTGCCTCCCAATAGATAAACGCACTCAAAAAAAGGGCAATCAACAACGGAACGACGAGGAGCGGATAAGGGAGTGTGGCTGGTAACTTCATGGGGGCAATTATAGCGATGTTAATCTCTTTTGAGTATAATGCGCCAACTTTTAACACCTCCAAAAGGATATTTATGGAAATTGTAAAACAGCTTCTCCCGTTCATTTTTTTGATCGCGATTATGTATTTTGTCATTATTCGCCCGCAACAACAACAAGCCAAAAAGCACGCTGCTATGTTGGATGAACTGACCAAAGGGGACAAAGTGGTCACCATCGGTGGTTTGGTAGTCGAAATCAAAAAAGTGGAAGAGAAATTTTTCGTGATCAAATTTAATCATGACGTAGAGGGGCGTTTGGTCAAAGACGCAGTTGCGCGAAAGTACGAGGATGAAGCTTAATTTTCGTCTGGTCTTATTGATCGCGGCTACCATTTTTGGGATCCTTTTTTCGCTCCCCTCCCTAACCCAAAGTAAAACGGGGGCTAAAGTGACCTTGGGACTTGATTTACAAGGGGGATTGCATCTGCTTTTAGGGGTAAAAACCCAAGAGGCGGTGATGTCACAACTTAAATCAACGGCATCGGGATTAAACCGTTTTGCGGAGAGTAATGACATCGCGTTGGATGGATTGAACGTGGAAAACAACGCTATTACCTTTGAATTGCTTGATAGTGATGATGCCACAATGGTAAATGGGTATTTCAAAAAAATCGAAGGGGCGGTGGTTCAATCCTCAGGGGGAAAATACACCGTAACGATGACCCCTGTCGCGGTGGAAAAACTTAAAGTTCAAGCCGTAGACCAAGCCATCGAAACGATTCGTAACCGTTTGGATCAGTTTGGTCTAGCTGAGCCTACCGTTGCCAAACAAGGGGTGGATAAAATCTTGGTTGAATTACCGGGGATTAAAACCATCCAAGAGGAACAACGCGCCAGAGAGTTGATCTCGCGTGCGGCGAAACTCGAACTTATGGCCATCGATGAAGATCATGCCAGTCGTGCCAATGAACTCAGTGAGATGGAAGCGTTGGGCTATGGGGATAAACTCCTGACCGATGCAATGAAACCGCAGGTAAAATACGTGGTGCATGAACTTCCTATTTTGGATGGGACGATGCTCACCAATGCCCAAGTGGGGTATGACCAAGATAGCAATCCGACCATTAATTTCACCCTTAACGCTGAAGGGGCTCAAATTTTTGGGGATTTTACGGCTAAAAGTGTCGGTAAACGTTTGGCGATTGTGTTGGATGGCAAAGTCTATTCCGCACCCGTCATTAATGAGCGTATCGGGGGGGGAAGTGGTCAAATCAGTGGAAACTACACCACCGCCGAAGCCAATGACTTAGCCATTGCATTACGTTCAGGGGCATTATTAGCACCCATTTACATGATGGAAAAACGCTCGGTTGGTCCTAGTTTGGGGGCAGATAGTATTCACGCTTCATTATTGGCATTGGTGAGTGGATTTGGATTGGTTGTCTTGTTTATGATGTTTTATTACGGTCTTGCGGGGGTGATTGCCAATCTTGCGGTCGTGATTAACTTGTTTGTGATTTTGGCATTGATGTCGCTTATGGGGGCGACGCTGACCTTACCGGGGATGGCGGGGATCGTCTTGCACATCGGTCTAGCGGTCGATGCGAACATTATCATCAACGAACGGATACGGGAAGGGTTTCGCGCGGGTCTTCCCACCCGTCGCGCCATTTCTGAGGGGTATGACAAAGCGATGCGGGCGATTTTGGATTCCAATATCACCCAAATTTTGGCGTGTACCATCTTGTACGTCTACGGAACGGGAGCCATCAAAGGGTTTGCGGTGACGTTGAGTATGGGACTTTTGGCATCGATGCTCACCGCAATCGTGGGATCGTATGGGATTTATCAGTTCTTTATGCCCCGTATTGAAAAAACCAAAAACTACACGTTGTGGTTTGGTATGACACGAAAAGGACGCTAAGATGGAATTGTTTAAAGAAGATAAGATTTATAACTTTTTGGGTAAAGGAAAAATTTTCTTTATCGCCTCTTTTGTTCTGTTTTTCCTTGCCATTGGGATTATCGCGGTCAAAGGGTTTTCGTTTGGAATTGACTTTACGGGGGGAACCGTGGTGCAGGTCAAATATGCCAATACCGCTCCCATCGATAAAATTCGCAAAGCGTTAGAAAAAAATGAGTTGTTTAAACACGCTACGGTCACCGAATTTGGCTCTCCCCAAGAGGTGGTGATTAAAACGCCCGCCTCCACGGTAGGATTGAACAACGACATCGGCGACACCACCAAAACGATCCTTAGCGGAACGGGCAAGTTTGAGATTCGTCGCGTCGATATGGTCGGACCTAAAGTAGGTGATGAGTTGCGTACCAAAGGGCTAACCGCCTTTTTATTGACCCTTATGGCGATTATGGCAACGGTCACCTTCCGCTATGAGTGGCGTTTTGCCCTTGCAGCGATTATTGCGATTGTGCACGATATTGTCATTACTTTTGGATTTGTCTCCTATTTTGAGGTCGATTTCAATATCGAAAGTGTCGCGGCATTGCTCATGATTTTGGGCTACTCGATTCATGATACCATCATCGTCTATGACCGTATCCGTGAGCATATCGAAGAGTCCAAAGTGACCGATTTTGTGATGATCGTCAACGAAGCGGTTTCTCGAACCCAGTCCCGAACAACGCTTACGTCATTGACCGTCTTTTTCGTGGTCTTGACCTTGTTTGTTTTTGGTGGCGATATTATGATGGGCTTTAGCTTCCCGATGCTCATTGGGGTAATCGTAGGAACCTACAGCTCGATTTTCGTCGCGGCACAATTGGTCGTATGGACAGGATTTAGCGTCGCTAGCTACCGTCAGATGTTGGCAGAAAAAGCGAAAAATCGGATCGAAAAAGAGAAAATGCGCGCTCAGTTTGAGCAAGGCATTGTCTAAAATTTCTCATTAAACTTCCCGTGAAAACGGGAGTTCTTGACCGCACAAAGGTTAAAACAAAAGATTAAGGATGGTTATGTCAGACGCTAAGGGGTTTTTAGCCATTGAAATCAAATCTTTTCCTGTTATAGCAGGCACTGTTACAAGCGTAAATATGATAATTCGTAATCCATTTTCAGAACAAGTTATTATCGAATCTATTCAAGCGCCATCTTCAGCTCCGTTATTGCCATTGCTTTCTCCTACTGATGATCAATCCAAACAAGAAAAATTTTTTTATAAATTATTAGCTCCCCTCTCATCACTTCAATTTAAAGAAATTCAATTAGGAGCTTTAACTGCAAAATTTCCAAGCCTACCTGGACGAAGTTTTCATATAAATATGGAACCAAAATCTAAATTAACTTTAAAAACGCCATTTGAAGCTAACGATAGCATTCATATTAATCAGGCCGAAGAAGCGGAAGTAATTGTTGACATAGCTGAACAATCTACTTCATCTGGTGAAATAAAAAACGAAAGAATTATTCATCCTCAGCAAGAAGATTTAGCATCATTTGAACTAAAAACTGCTCATTGGTTATTCGTCAAACCAAAAGTGCTGGATTTATACGCATTGGTTAAATATAGAGTTGGAGAACAATCACATAGTCAGGTAGTTCCTGTATCTTTATCTATTCAGCCACCCGTATCATCAATGATAGTTGGCTCTGTGCTTGGAAGTGCTCTTGGTTGGTTAGCTAAACAACTAAACGATCTCACTCATATAAATAACTTTTTGACATTATCTTCGATTGTTAGTTTATTAGGTGTAATTGTTATGGCTATGATTTTAGCAATTGTTTTATCTCCTGACCTTACGCAGTAAATAATTTTTTCGGGATAAGCGTGGTATAAATTTGATA
>JAVHOQ010000011.1:0-23587 GCA_036170115.1 Sulfuricurvum sp. | reverse complement strand
CAGTCGCGTGGAGAGTCGCGGGGCGCACTATAGCCTCGATGCTCCGGAGCGCAATGATCGGATGTTTGGGGCGCACACCATTACGTGGAAAGAGGGGGGAGTATTATGTGCCGATTTTATCAAATAAGCATGAGCGGTGATGACCAATCGTGGGAAGACGAAGAAGATTACGAGGGGTGTTGTGAAGACCCGTATGAGGATGAGGACGATGAAAAAGAGTGGTGTGACTGATGACCCTTACGATTCAACGCACTCATGACCTTCAAACCTATTCCGTCCCGATGGAAAACGTCACCCTCTTGAGTATGCTCAATCATATTAAAGCCAAAATCGATCCCACCCTCACCTATTCCCATGGATGTCGCAGTGGGGTATGTGGCAGTTGTGCCGTACGGGTCAATGGTCGTGAACAGCTTTTATGTGCCTATAAGCCTACGGAGGGGGATGTGGTCGAACCGCTTCGTAGCGGTCGTGTGATTCGGGATTTGGTGGTCGATGCGTCTGCCATCGATCGATTAAACCTTAGCGCACACGCATGGAGCGAATCATCTACGGACGTAAACGTTAGCCCCGCCGATGCAGAGGGGATTGAGACCCAAAGTGACTGTATCTTGTGTACCTCGTGCCTCAGTGCCTGCCCCGTTTTCGCCATCAATCCCGATTTTATGGGACCTTTTGCCCTCACACGGGTGTGGCGATACGTCAATGATGTGCGTGAAAACGACAGCGGTACCAAGATTGCCACCATCCAAACCAACGGTATTTGGGATTGCACCTTGTGCGGTGAATGTGTCCCTGTCTGTCCTGCGGGGATTGCCCCCGCTCAAGACATCCGAATGCTCCGTTCCAAAAGTGGGATGATGGGCTACATGGATCCCAGTATGAGCTTTGGGGGGGTGGATTTTGGCACACCGATGTTTTAGCGTAGCAGGGTTTGAAATTTTACCGATAGCTCAGGGGTAAAATTAATTTTTTCGGCATTGATAAGGTCATTTTTAGGGAGAGCAAAATTTCCCGTTGCCGATTCTACCATTAAGGTCTCCGTTTGATCTCTAAAGGGTTTTATGTCTTTGACCCCATACATCTTTAACGCACCGATTTTGAGTTGAGGGGCTTTTTTGTATTGGACAGCGGGATCGATGGGGGCGCGTTGTACGGGTTGAGGGGTAGGCGTTGATACTCTGACTCGACTCTGACCCGACTCTTGATCATCAATTGACTGTACAATATCGCAATACTCTTTTTTGTAATAGACGGGGATGTTTTTTTGAATTTGCGCACACGCAACCCCGTACGTCCGCTTTTTGTGTTTTAAATACTCCGCATTGGCGTGCGCTTCCTCTTCTGCGGAACTAAAATTACTTCGATCAAGCTTTTCGCCCAGTGTCTTACAATATGTGCGATAACCATAACTATAACCATAATGCAAACTAGACGCATTTACATTGGAATAAGCACCTTTGTAATCAGAATATAACGCATCGCAACTGTAGTCGTAATCATATCGAGCATACACCGACGAGACGACCATCGCTAACAAAACCATTTTTTTCATTCTTTTTCTCCCTAAGGTAATAATCATCAATTGTAGCCAATTATCGTCCCTTTAGGTGTCAAAATAACCAAGTTTTTGTTATGATGACCGTTTTTAAACACTAATAGTTAAGGGATGACAACCATGGACATGGGGCTAAAATTCATCATCATTGCGATTATGGGGACCGTCGTTTACCGTGAAATCCTCAAATCCGCGGCTTCCCCTCACGCCTCACCTCCCAAAGAAAAAGCATCCTTTTTAACCCTTGTGACCATCGGGGGTGCAGTGGGGCTTTTGGTCACCTTTGGGATGTCGATAACCCGTATTGAGACCCGTGATCTTCGCCCTCTTCACCCCTCCACTATCGTTAGTATCTACGATCATGGAGTGATCCATCTCAATGGGATGGTCATCCAAACCCATCTTGCACCCCAAGGGGAACTGGCTTCCTTGGCGATCCGCCTGACCCAAGGGTGTCACGACAATGATGGGTGCCAAGCCCAAAAATTGTTTGATTACGTCACCCATATCCCCTACAAAACCGATTATACCAGTCGCAGTCCCAAGGAGGTCATTGCCACGAATTGGGGAGATTGCGATGATAAAACCAACCTTTTTGCTTCCTTGCTCACCGAAGTGGGAGTGGAGTATCGGCTGGTCTATGTCCCTCATCATGTTTTTGTGGTGGTTCATGTGGATAATACCCACGATTTGCCGTTTTTACGTGCGAAAGTGCGTATTGAGGGGAGAGACTACTATTATGCCGAAACGACCGCAACGGGGGCAAAAATCGGTGATTTTAATGGGCAATTTCCTTACCATTTTGAGGGGATGTATGACCTCAAAAACCATAAAGCGATCGATCTAAAGGGGGTCTCTTTTGGGGAGTTTGGCGTATAAATATCTTGAAAAAATCCATTATAGCACGGTATAATGGCAAATATTTTTACACTGGGATCTCCGTGTTACATCACTATGAAGTAGAGTTTGTCGAACTTGATAACGGAGTTAAGCCTTTTGAATCGTTCATAGAATCACTGGAAGAAGAGGTTCAAGCAGAAGTTTTTGCCACTATTGATGATTTTATTTACAAAAAAAATCATGCACTAAAAATTAAAGAAAATCTTTCAAAATTATTGGAAGATGGTATTTTTGAATTGAGAACAACCTTTGCTGATGGAATAGCACGAACGCTTTACTTTTATCTTAGTGGTAAGCGTGTTATAATCACACATGGATTTATAAAAAAGTCGCAAAAAACTCCGCGACAAGAAATAGACCGCGCCAAGGCGCTTCGCTTAGCTCATACAAAAAAGGGGAGCCAATGACGAACTATGAACAATTAAAAGCAAAAAAAATGGAAAGTCCTTCGTTTAAAAGGTTTTATGATCTCGCGATGATACGTAGAAAACTGGGATTAGTTGTTTCAAATCGCAAATCTTCACGTCTTTTGATTTCCAAAAATCTTTCTCTTTCTGCGCAATTAAAAGCCATTTAACTCATCCAAAAAGAATAAGTTTATAGTAAAAACGTGAGGTTTGTATATGGGTATGTGGGATGGGGTAAAACGGCAATTACGTTCGGTGATCGAATGGGAAAATCCCCATCCAGACGACCTTTTTTACCGATGGAGCGATAATGGTGATGAGATCAAAAATGTGTCGCGCTTGATCGTTTCTGCGGGTCAGGGGTGTATTTTCGTCTACGAGGGGAGTGTGCAGGGGGTCTTTTTAGAGGAGGGGATCATCACCCTTGAGACCGACAATATCCCTTTTTGGACGACCATTACTAAAGCGATGCAAAGTTTTGAGAGTGAACACAAAGTGGGGATCTATTTTTTCAAAAAAACGGTTATTCTTGATCAAAAATGGGGAACCCTCTCCCCCATCAAATACGACGACCCCAAATATCAATTTCCCGTAGCCCTTGTCGCGTATGGCAATTACAGTTTTCGTATTAGTGACCCACGATCTTTTTTTGTGAGTATTGTGGGGGGGGCAAGCTTCGTATCGTATCGATGAATTTCGCAGCATGATGAATGGACGACTCAATGAATCGATTGCCCATTATTTGGCAAACGCCCACCTCTCATACGCCCAAATTGACACTCAGCGACAACACCTCTCGGATGAATTGGAACAAGCCCTTTCGCATGAGTTTGAGACTTTGGGGTTTGTCTTAACCGATTTTCGCATTGAGGGGAATGACTTCGATAGCGCAACCCAAGAGCGTATCGGAAAAATTGCCGATATTGCCGCTGATGTCCACGGTGCGACCCTTGCAGGGGTGAGTTATACCCAACTTCAACGCCTTGAAGCGATGAAAGAAGCAGCCTCCAATCAAGCCGGAACAGCAGGGATGATGATGGGAATGAGTGCTGGACATTCTTTGGGGTCGGAGATGGTTCAAGACGCACCCCCAACCCCCAAAGAGCGATTGCTGGAACTCAAAGCGTTGTTCGAGGAGGAGCTTATCACCCAAGAGGAGTACACCTCCAAAAAAAGTGCCATCTTAGCGACTTTATAATGGCGAAGTGTACCCATTGCTCCGCCCCTTTGCCCCGAAATAGCATCATCTGTGACTATTGTGGGGTACGAAACGACATTGAACTCACCCCCAACGTAGGGCATACCCTCCCCCAAAGTAAGCGGATGTGTCCTGATTGTTTGGTCTATTTGGAGAGTATTGATATTGGTCAAACGGATCGGTTTATCGTCGAAAAATGTTCTCGCTGTTACGGTCTCTTTTTTGATGTGCATGAGTTAGAGACCCTATTAACCCAGTCCGCGGGGACGTTTTGGATTGATCATCAAAAACTTTATTCTCTCACCCAACACCCCTTGCACAAAGATAGTGTGATCTATCGCAAATGTCCTGAGTGTTCCAAACTGATGCACCGTAAAAATTATATGAACCGCTCAGGGGTGATTATGGATGTCTGTGTTTAGCATGGGATTTGGTTGGATGCGGGGGAACTTAAGCAAATCCAAGAGTGGAGAGCCTTAGGAGGAGAAGCACTGGCTCAACAAGGGTTGGCGATGGAAGAAAAACCCCCCTCCAAAAGGGAAAAAATCCCCACACCATCTTCGACTCCATCCACCCCCCAATCGTTGGAGGAAGCACTGGTTGAGAGTGCGTTTGACCTCTTGACTCGAGTGTTACGACATTTTTGAGCTTGCTTTTTTTTTGGCAATTGTGTTATGCTAAGAAGACAGACCAACATGAGGAATTTTTATGGCATCCGAACACTCTTTAGACATCTCCGCAAAAATCGATCTCCAAGCATTTAAAGATGCAATTGCTCAAGCCGAAAAAGAGGCGGCTGGACGATACGACTTTAAGGGGATTACCTACGAAATCAACTACCGCGAAAAAGAAAAACAGCTCATTCTCATGGCATCCAGTGACAACAAACTTGATGCGCTCAAAGACGTGGTGATCGGCAAATTGATCAAACGAGGTCTTTCGTCCAAAGCCCTTGAAGAGCTAAAAACCGAAGACTCCAGTGGGGGAACGCGCAAAACAACCTACAAAATCGTCGATACCATTGAATCCAAAGAGGCGAAAAAAATCGTCGCTGAAATCAAAAATCTCAAAACCAAAGCGTCCGTTGCCATCGAGGGGGAACACATTCGGCTCAAATCCAAACAAATCGATGAACTTCAAAAAATTATGGCGCACATCAAAGGGATGGAGTGGGAAGCTCCTTTGGTTTTCGATAATTTTCGGTAAGGCTCAGGGGGTAAGTTTCCCCCATATTTTGTTATAATGACCCAAAAAAAGGGTGATAATTATGGGATTAATAGCATGGGTCAATGACGAAAACAACCAAAAAGCACTTAAGTTTATCGGTTCAGGGATTGTGGCGGTGGTCGCAACCGTATGGATGGGATACAAAGAGTTTGTGACGACAGCTACCCCCTCCGCTCCGGTGGAACTTAACACGTCTACACCAATAGTTGCTCCTCAAGCGGTTGCCCCTGAAGTCAATGTTTCCACATCTGCATCTGTGTCGCAAAATGTGAGTGCGGAGAATGGGACAAATGCGATAGCCGTTTCAGGCAGTGGCAACAGTATTAACATCGGAAATTAACGATGCAACAAACGCTTCATGTCTTCCCCACCTCCCGTGCCATTCGGGATCACGTGACCCAGATACGGGAGGGATTTTTGCCCACCCTTATGGGGATGGGGGACTTTATCGATCGGGTTATCCTCAGTGACCATCTCATCACCCCTGATGATGATTTGCGTCTATTAGCCTTGCATGAAGCGTCCAATTTTAGTGCCTTTGAGGGGTTGTCGATTGAGCGCAACTTCTTTACGTTTATCCAAAACTCCACCTATATCTTCCGTTTTTTTGAGGAGCTTGCCACGGAAATGGTGCCTATTGAGGCGTTGGAGGGGGCGGATTTATACGGTGAGTATGAAGAGCATATTGCTATTTTAAAACAGTTGTGGCGCAGTTATGGTCTCATCGTCGAATCCAAAGGGTGGAGTGACCCCATCTTTTCCAAATCGACGATTACCCTGCATGAGGGGTATTTACGCCGTTTTGAGACCATTACGGTCTACGTTGAGGGGTATTTGAGCCGTTATGAGCTGTCGGTGTTGCGCGCGTGTGCGGCGATTACTCCGGTGGTGTGCTACTACCATGCCACGGCGTTTAATGACAAGATGTCCCACCGTTGGCGCGAGGAGGGGTTTGCGATTGAAGAAGGGTACACCTACACCCTTAATCTCCAGACCAAAACCATCCTTAGTACCTCCCCTTTGCCACAATTGACCCATGTGACGTGTGAGGTGTTTGGGAGTCGAATGGTGCAAATGGGGTTTATCAAAGGACACATTGCCCAAATGGTTGCCCAAGGGATTGCCCCCGAAAAGATTGTTATCGTTTTGCCCGATGAGTCGTTTGTCCCTTATTGTCAGCTGTTTGATCCGGAGAATAATTTCAATTTCGCCATGGGTCTTTCGTTGGAAAACGAGGAGGTGATACGCCACATTGAAGCCATCGAGCTGTACCTCAATGAACACAGTGTCGAAAATACCCAGCGTCTTGCCAAGGTTCCCCACGCATGGACGCAGTGGCTCATCGACCACTATTATCGCCCCTTTGGGTATGATGACCTTAAAACGGTGTGTGCCATGATGATAGAATCAGCACGCCGTGACGAGGTCAAAACGATTCTCCAAGAGGAGTGTGATAAATTTGCCCCCCTTGTCCCCGCCCTTGAAGCGTACGAATTTAAATCGGCGTTGCGTATCTATCTCTCCCGCGTAAAAAGCCGTACCATCGATGATGTCCAAGGGGGAAAAATCACGGTCATGGGGGTTTTAGAGACCCGTGGTGTCACCTTTGATGGGGTGATTGTGGTCGATTTCAACGAAGGGTATGCCCCCCACAAGAGTCAAAAAGATCTTTTTTTAAACACCAAAACCCGCAAGATGGCGGATTTGCCCACCACCGCTGAGCGGGAATCACTTCAAAAACACTACTATTGGATGCTCTTTGCCCGTGCCAAAGCGGTCGCGATTGGGTGCGTTCATACTACCCAGACCCTCCCCTCACGGTTTTTGGTACAATTGGGGATTGAGGCGCATCCCACGAAGATTGATTATGGGTCATTGTTGTTTCCTCCGGTGGCATTTCATCCCCGTAACGATGAGACCATTGAGGGGGAGTACGATTTTTGCGCCCATCCCCTCTCTGCAAGTGGATTAAAAGCGTTTTTGAGCTGTAAACGGCAATTTTATTACCGCTACCTCCAAAAAATCCCCGAACATCGCATTGCCCAAGATTTGAGCCGTGAAGCCGATATTGGGACGAAAATCCATGCGGTGATGGAAAAAATCTACCAAAACCACGACCACTACACCGACGTAGCGACGCTCAAAAATGCCTTTGTAAGGGCGTTGGAGTCCCACAATCAGGAAGATGGGATGGAGCGGTATCTCGATGCGTTGTGGAGCCAACGGCTAAACCCTTTTTATCACAACGAAATTGAGCGGTTCAACGATACGGTCAGAGTGTTGTTTCATGAAAAAAAAGGGGAGTGCGTCGTTGAGGGGATTACGTTGGTAGGGCGGATGGATCGGATCGATGCGACGCTAGAGGGGTTAGAAATACTGGATTACAAAACGGGTAATTTTGCCGATACCTCCAAAGAACCCAGTGACAAAGAGGTCGATTATCAGTTGGCAATCTACGCCCTCCTTGCCCACCATCTGGGAACCATAAGCCGTTGTGGCTATTACGATCTCAAAACGGGAAAAATTTATTATGAGCAGTTTTTGGAGGAAAAAATCGACAAATTACGGGAAATTTTACGCACGTTAGCCACCCAAAAAACATACCGATGGTCACAATGCGACACCCTCACGACGTGCCGTTATTGCCCCTATACCCTCTTATGCCAAAGGGAGGGATAATAGCTCATGTCATTTATCCCTTTTTTAGCCTTTGAAGCCTCTGCGGGGTCGGGAAAAACCTTTAATCTGGTCGTACGCTATTTGAGTTTACTGTTTATGGGGGAAAAGGTAGAATCCATCACTGCGTTGACCTTTACCAACAAAGCTGCCAATGAGATGCGTGAACGGGTGATCGAGACCCTCACGACGCTCCACACACGGGGAGAATTAGCCGAAATTGCCCGCGTGACCCAACGAAGTGAAGCCCAACTGCTTGCCCAACGTGATCAGGTCTTAGAGACACTGTTGCGCAGTGAGATGAAAATCTCGACCATTGATACTTTTTTTGGGGGAATTTTGCGCAAATTTGCCCTCAATCGGGGGATTATGCCCACCTTTAGCGTCGCCAATGCCCACCATGAGGTGAAATTTCTCAAACGTTTTTTAGCCCATGTCGAGGTGAGCGGGGAGATGGATACGTTGGTGCATTTAGCGACGTTGAGTTCCAAACGGCTGGAAGATATTTTTGGACTCCTTGCGTTGTTGTACGCCAAGCACAAAGAGTTCCCCTCGCTGCTCCCCCCTGATACCCATATCCTCACCGATCAAACCGCCTCCATTATGGCATCCGCACAGAGTTTAGCTGCTTTGGTGCTGAGTAAACCCCTCAGTGACCGTGCCAAAAAAACGATGCTTTTTGGTTCGTATGAGGAGCTTTTGACCAAAGCGTGGATCACCAAACCCAGTTTGAATTATTGGGATTTTAGAAAAAATTATGATCCGGTGATGGATACGATGCTGCAGTCGTTGCAAGGTGCCATCGCCGACCAAATGCGCTATCGGGAAACCAAAATTTTAGCGGCATTGGATCGTATTTTGACCCTTTATATTCACAGTCGCAAAGCCCTTATCCTCCAAAACAATGAACTCACTTTTGATGATATTACCCTCAGCGTCCATGAACTGCTGCGGGGCAATGTGGAGAGTGCGTTTTTGTATTTTAGGCTCGATGCGACGATGAAACACCTCTTGCTCGATGAGTTTCAAGATACCAGCATGGTGCAGTTTGATATCTTACGCCCCCTCATCGAAGAGATTGCCTCAGGAGTGGGGGTTAATGCGGGGGGAAGCTTCTTTTTTGTGGGGGATGTGAAGCAATCCATCTACCGTTTCCGTGGGGGAGTGAGTGCTTTGTTTCATACGGTCGCACACCATTTTAACGTCGAAATCCATCCGCTGAAGATCAACTACCGTTCCCGTTCCCAAGTAGTCGATTTTGTCAATACCGTGTTTAGCCCCATTATGCCCCACTACACTCCCCAAGCGTCTCCCGAACACAAAAAAGGGGGATACGTTGAGGTCGTAAACCACGAAGAGCCATTGGTGGTGCTTCGTGATACGGTCAAAGGGTTGCTGGATATGGGGGTGACCCCAGAACGTATCGCCATTTTGTGCGTTACCAATGCCGATGCCACCCAAGCCCAAATGGTCTTAGAAGAGCAAGGACACAAGGTGGTGAGTGAAGCCACCTCCGCCCTTATCCATCAGCGAAGTGTCCGTAGTGTGATCGAGTATCTCCGCTATTGCTATTTTAACGTCCCCCTCTATCGCCATAACTGTGCGGCGTTGTTGGGCATTGAAGCAGAAGTAATTGAGCGTACCGCTACCCATGATCTTTCCTCCACCTGTGTGGCGTTTATCCAACACCACGCCATCGGCGATAGCAGTGCGTTGCTGTTTTTGGAGGAGTTAGAACGGTACAAAGACATTGAAGCGTTGATTTTCGAGATTGATCGCCTTGAGACCCCCGCCCCCAAAGAGGAACAAAAAGGGATTTCCCTCATGACCATCCATAAATCCAAGGGGTTAGAGTTTGACCATGTCCTTGTTTTGGATCGCTTGGGACAAATGAAAAGTCGTAACGATTTTATGGTCTATGAGTATGAGGGGATCGCCCTAGAGCGAATTTTTATCCGTACCAAAGGGCGTGAAGCCCTCGATGATCGCTATGCCCTAGCCCTTGCCAAAGAAGAAGCCTTGCAAGACAACGATCAGCTCAATGCCCTCTACGTCGCCCTAACCCGCGCGGTGGAGTCCTTAACCCTCATTGCCAAACCCAAAGGGTCGTGGTTTGAACCCCTTGGTCTCTCGGTGGGAGCGTGGGGCAAACGCTCATTTGAGGATACCCCCTCCGCCCCTATAATCCCCCTTCAACCCCTGACCTTGCTACCCCGTTCGTACGGAAAACAGCGTCAAAACGTCCAAGAGATCACCCCCGATGGGATCGATTATGAGGCGATTACGTATGGATTGGCACTCCACTATGGGATGGAGATGATGGAAAACTTCGATCTTAACGCCCTCCATCCCGCCCTCCTTTCGGTCAAAAAACGGTACGGTCTGAGTCTGGGAGAGGAGAAGATGACGCGCTTAGAACGCACCCTTTTCGCGATTCTCCACGATGCGACCTTTATCCACCTCACCCAAGGGTCGTGCGTAAAAGAACAAGCCTTTTTGTATCGGGAACAAAAATGGGTCATTGATCTGCTCATCGACCATGATGAGGGGTATTGGGTCATCATCGACTACAAAAGTGGCGAGGAAAGATCCCCCGAACATACCCAACAAGTGCAAAACTACATGGCAATGATCCACCACCTCACCCAAAAAGAGGTACGCGGTTATCTGTGTTATGCCAAGGTGCAGGGGTGTGAATGGGAGAGGGTGCAGTAGATGCTCTATGGGTTTCGTCACCCCCATCGAAATCGTCATCCCGAACTCGATTCGGGGTCTCATTCACATCTATCAACAGCCCATAATCAGTGTGCCAACGCACTCCGAAAGAATTTTAAATTATTTTTTTGATCCGCATCCAACCGATTTTCGCGTGCCAATTGTTCCAAAATCGCTAACCCTTGTCGTAAAAATCCTTTTGATTCATTACCTTGAGTAATAGCTCCTAATTTTCCGTAAGAAAGTGCCAAATCCGTTTGGGCTTGCACATTTCCCGTATCCTTTTGGGCGATGGGCTGGCGGATAGCAAGGCTAGCGCAATACGAAGCCAATGCCCCGCTTAAATCTCCTTGGGCTTCTTGGATGTCGCCGATGTCATTGTATTCGATAGATAAAGTACGTAACGCATGAAGATTATTAGGATGAATTTTGACATCGGCTTTAGCTAATCTCATAGCGGATTGGTATGCTGTTTCAGCACGCGCGACATCACCCGCTTGGAGGCGCATATCGCCCAATAAACTCCAGTTGAGCGTGTTATCAGGCTCATAGTCACACGCGCTTTTGAGGGCTTTTACTGCCTCTGCGGTGGTGCTGATGGAGGCGAGCTGGCGCATCGCTTCAGCAGCTTGAGCATTCTTGTGAATCCCCTCACTGCGGGCTTTTTGGGCAATGGCGCGCAAATAATCGGCGGATCCCAAGGTCAAGCCTGAGGATGAGGGAGTTTCGTCACTTTATGACCGTGAGTATGATGGGGGTATTTTGCCCTACGTTGGGTGAATAAGGGTCTAAAATTCCCCTTATAAAAAACTTAATTTAAGCAAATAAAAAGGTTAAATAGGTACAATTCGCCCACTATTTATTAAAGACTTGAAAAGGAGGCTCACAATGAAATTTACCCAAATTGCAACACCTGAGCAAATCGAACGTAAATGGGTTTTGATCGACGCTGAGGGGAAAACATTTGGTCGTATTATGACCGATGTTGCTACTCGTCTTCGTGGAAAAGATAAACCTTATTTTACCCCAAATATTGACTGTGGTGACTTTGTAGTTATCGTTAACGCTGAAAAAGCAATCATCAATGGTAATGGCAAAACAGCTACCAAAACGTATCACCGTCACACGGGATATTTTGGTAACGTAAAAAGCGAAAAATTTACGGAGCTTTTGGCAACTAACCCAGAAAAAGTGTTCAAACTTGCCGCTCGCGGTATGCTTCCTAAAACCAAATTGGGTCGCGCAATGATCAAAAAATTAAAAGTCTATGCCGGTGCGGAACATCCTCACTCAGCACAGATTGCTAAGTAAGGATAAACGATGGCAAAAACATACGCAACTGGCAAACGAAAAACGTCTATCGCAAAAGTATGGTTAACTCCAGGAACGGGTAGAATTACCGTTAATGGACTTTCACTTGACGCATGGTTGGGTGGTCTTGAAGCAAAAAAATTGCGTGTAACGCAACCTCTCTCTTTGGTCAAACAAGATACGTCGGTTGATATTAACGCAACAATCCTTGGCGGTGGTTTTTCAGGTCAATCCGATGCTCTTCGTCATGGTATCTCAAAAGCATTGTGTGCTTTTGATCCTGCATTCCGTGCCGTACTTAAACCGTTTGGTATGCTTACACGTGACTCACGTATCGTTGAGCGTAAAAAACCAGGTCTTCGCAAAGCACGTCGTTCTCCTCAATTCTCCAAACGTTAATCGTTTCCTCTTTCCGTCTTTCGATGGAGAGAGATTTCCCCCTTTTTTGTCCCCTTCACCCCTAAAATTTTACCCAAAAAAGCGTTTGCTACGATTCCTATCAACTTTTCACACTAATTGCCCACGATAGCGCAATAAAACCCTTTTTTTGAACCCTTTTTAAAAAAGAAATAGTAAAATAAACTAATTAATTTTTTAGGGAGTGTCACTATGAAGAGAATAACCACTATTGGCGTGGGGATATTGATGATGGCGGTAAATGGTCATGCTAATAATAATGTTACTGCAGAATCACAAACGGTCGCAAAACACAATGAAACGAAAGTACATACTGGTGCCAAAGTTGATCCAAAACACCCTACTGCGGTTGTAGCAGGGGCTAAAGTCGACCCAAAACACCCAATGGTTCCCGTTGCAGGGGCTAAAGTTGATCCTAAACACCCCACTGCTGCCGTAGCGGGTGCTAAAGTTGATCCTAAACACCCAATGGTTCCCGTTGCAGGGGCTAAAGTTGATCCTAAACACCCAATGGTTCCCGTTGCAGGGGCTAAAGTCGACCCAAAACACCCCACTGCTGTCGTAGCAGGTGGCAAAGTTGATCCTAAGCATCCCAATGCTGCACTCGCAGGTGCCGCTGTTGGTGCAACGGCTGTTGGTGCTGCTGCAGCGACGCATACTACCGCTCCCGTTGTCAAAGTAGATGCCAAACACGCGACAGCCGCAGTAGCTGAAGGGTTCAAAATGTACCAAAAGCACAATTATCCCAAAGCCATGGAACTCTTTACTCAAGGGTGTGAATCGGGTAATGCACGCGGATGTTATGATGCGGGGATTATGAACAGCGCGGGTCTGGGTGTCACGAAAAATGATGCCAAAGCGTTGGAATTGTATACCAAAGCGTGCACGGGTAAAGATGCCAAAGGGTGCTTTAATATGGGTGTCATGTACGATAACGGAATTGGGACAAAATCCAATAAAAGTAAAGCCGTTAATGCCTTTACCAATGCGTGTGATGGGGGTGAGATCAAAGGATGCTCCAACTTAGGAACCATCTACAATAAAGGGACAGGGGTTAAAAAAGATCCTGCCAAAGCACTAAGCTTATACACCAAAGCGTGTAATGGAGGCTTTATTACAGGATGTGCCAATTTGGGTGTCATGTACGCTGTTGGTTTGGGAACGCCCAAAGATCCTGCCAAAGCAACCAAAATTTTGACCGATGCGTGTAACAAAAAAGACAAAGGGGCGTGTGCTGATTTGGCATGGGTAAAAAGTAAAAATACCAGCGCTAAAGCGGATAAATTAGAAACGGTTGATTTGTATACCAAAGCGTGTAATGAAGGGGATGCCAAACGATGTTCGGCATTGGGAAGTATGTACGATAAAGGGAATAACGGCGTTAAAAAAGACCCTAAAAAAGCAACAGAATTTTTCACCAAAGCGTGTGATAAAGGGGATGCAAAAGGGTGTACCGGTCTAGGAACAATGTACGATAAAGGGCTAGGAGGCGTTAAAAAAGATCCAGCTAAAGCCCTAAGCTTGTATACCAAAGCGTGTGATAAAGGGGAAGCCAAAGGGTGTTCTGCTTTGGGTAGCTTATACGATCTGGGAACTGGCGTAAAACAAGATAAAGCCAAAGCCCTTACGTTGTACACCAAAGGGTGCGATAAAGGAGATGCTGATGAATGTGTCAACTTAGGATCAATGTACGAACACGGTACAGGGATGAAAGTGGATAAAGTTAAAGCTCAAAAATTATATCACAAAGGGTGTGAGTTGAAAAATGACCTTGGTTGTCGTAACTACGCTACACTTGAAAAAACAATGTAAATTTCTCTAAGTTCCCCTTTTAGGGGGGAAACGACCTCTATGCTCTTCTTTTTTTACTGAAATAATGTACTTTTATCCTTTAGATATTAAAATACGTCGCCTCTTTGTGGTGAACGACCAGTGCTGTGGTGCTTTGTTCGGGATGGATTTGGAATGTCTCGGAGAGGGTAATACCAAACTCTTCGGGTTTGAGCAAATCAAAAATAATACGACTCGGTTCCAAATCAGGACACGCAGGGTATCCGAAACTGTATCGCGCCCCCGCGTAACGGTTGAGACGGACATCCCGTAAGCTAAACCCCTCATCCGCACTGGCGATATTAAGATCAAGTCGAATCTGTTTGTGCGCCACTTCCGCTAACGCTTCGGCAAGCTCTACCCCAAATCCGTGTACCAGATTGTATTCGAGATATTCATTGTTGGCATACAGCTCTTGTTCGTAGGCACTGAATTTATCTCCAACACTCACACAACTCAGTGGCAAAACATCATCACGTATGTGGGTGAAAAAGTCACTCAATGCACGGTGCGGTGCTTTGCGCTGGCGCGGAAATTCAAACACATATTTGGCATTTCCGATCACTTCATCGAGGTTTTGGCGGTTAGCGTTTGCATCGATATTCCACCCTGCCCTTTCATCAAAAATGAGAAGTTCCTGATCACTGCTTCGGACAGGGTAATAGCCATAAAGGATGGTCGGATCAAAAAGTCCCCGTTTGATAATCTCCGATTTAATACGCTCATACGCGGGATATACTTTGGTCTCAAGGAGTTTTTTGTACTCTTCTACGGGCATTCCCGCACGTTTGTATCCCCAATGGAGTTTGAAAAGGCTTCGTTTATTGATCCATCCGCATACCATCTCAAAATCGAGTTGCTCTTTTCGCAATACGCGTCGTCCCCAAAACGGAGGAGTCGGGATTTTCACAACGCTTGGCATTTTTATCTCTGCGTATGGCGGGATGACCACATCAATCACCTCTTTAACCGCACGCTCCACCATATCACCGCCCAAACGGGTATCAAGCCCTACACTCGGATCGGCATTGTATTTTTCGATACGGCTCATCGCGATAACCCCATCAAACGCATCGCGGCAGTAAAAGATTGCTCCCCCGTAAATCGGTCGGCAGAAATCATCGACGAAACTGCGGGTGAGTGCCGCCCCACCAAGGAGAACAGGTGTTGTAATCCCACGGGAAGCCATAATTTCGAGATTGTCTTTCATCACTTGGGTTGATTTAACCAGTAGTCCCGACATCCCGATGGCGTGAATATCATGGGTTTTCATCACATCGAGATATTTTTCCAGTTCGGTTTTAATCCCGATATTGATCACCTTGAACCCGTTGTTGGAGAGGATAATGTCGACAAGATTTTTCCCTACGTCATGCACATCCCCTTTGACGGTGCCGATCACGAGGGTGGTGTCGGTATCTTTTTCCTGTTTGGAGAGATACGGGTTGAGATAATCGACAGTGGTTTTCATCGTCTCAGCACTTTGCAAAACAAACGGCAACTGCATTTTCCCCGACCCGAAAAGCTCACCCACCACTTTCATCGCATCGATGAGGATCTCATTGACGATGCGGTCGGGGTTGATCGTGTGGCGTGCTTTTTCGACCAGCGGGATCATCCGCTCTTTGTCCCCATCGAGGAGAAGTTGAGCGATTTTTTCCTCATCACTCATCGCCTCATACGCTTCATCGTTTTTACCATTATCAATCGTTTTATCACTGAAATGACCAATAAATTTAAAGAGAGACTGATCATCGGGTGAGAAGAGTAACTCTTCACAGATGGCACGATCTTCTTGCGACATTTTGGCAAGCGGTACGATGTGTTTGACGTTGATAATGACCGAGGTCATCCCCGCTTGAATACAGTGGTGCAAAAAGACGCTGTTCAAAAAGACACGGGCATTCATGCTCAGACCAAACGAAATATTGGAAAGTCCCAGTGTCGAGCCGACATTCGGATACTTGGCGTGCAATTGACGGATAGCCTCTAAGGTTTGGATAGCGGCATCACGGTATTCCACATCTCCACTTCCGACCGTAAAGGTGAGCATATCGAACATCAAATTACGTGGATCAATCCCATGTCGGTTGACACACAGATCGTAGATTCGATCGGCAATGCGCATTTTATCCGCCGTGGTTTTTGCCATCCCTTTTTCATCGATGACCAGACACACCAAAGCCGTTCCGAATTTTTTGGCGAGAGAACAAATAGCGTCTAAACGCTCTTCCCCATCTTCGAGGTTAACGGAGTTGATGATCGGTTTTCCGCCGATACATTTGAGCGCCTCTTCCATCGTGTTGACCCGCGTGGCATCGGGCATGAGGGGAAGCGGAATTTTTTGGTTATAAAGTCGCATAACGTGCGCCATATCAACCGCACCATCACGCCCCGCAAACTCGACATTGACATCCAGACAATGGGCTCCATCCCGTACTTGAGCTTGACCGACGCTCAACGTCCCCTCATAGTCACTGGCGATGATGAGTTCGCGAAACGCTTTGGAGCCGGTGGAGTTGGAACGTTCCCCGATCAAAAGCGGTGAGGGGGTTTGAATCAGCTCGACGGTGTTAAACAGCGATGCGATAGAGGGCTTCATTACTCCCGTTGGTTTTTTAGGGGCAATAGAGGAGACTTTGTTTACAAGGGCACGGATATGTTGAGGGGTAGTTCCGCAACATCCGCCAAGAAAACTCACCCCGTCGTAGTTTAAAAAGTCACATTGCAACTGGGCAAACTCATCGGGTCCCATGGGGTAGTACGAATAGCCTCCGCGATTTTGGGGAAGTCCCGCATTGGCATGAACGGAGATCGGTTTGCCCCACACTTCGCTCAGTGTTCGGACGTGTTTACCGTATTGTTCTGGCCCCGTTCCGCAGTTGAAACCGAGGCTGAGAATATCGAATGGCTCTAAAATCGTGGCAATCGTTTGAGCATCGGTTCCGATGAGCATACTGCCTGCCAATTCGATGGTGACGGAGACCATGATGGGAAGTTGTGTACCACGCTCTTTATTCGCCGATTCACACGCATGAAGTGCCGCTTTGATCTGAAGCGGGTCTTGGCACGTCTCTAGGAGAAAAATATCGCATCCGCCATCGATAAGCCCCAAACAACACTCGACGTATCCCGCGAACATCTCGTCATAGTGGATATGCCCCAGAGAAGGGAGTTTGGTTCCCGGTCCGATGGATCCCAAAACATAACGGGGGTGTTCAGGGGTAGAAAATGTCTCACACTCTGCCTTACACACCTGCGCCCCTGCACGGGAGAGTTCATAAGAGCGATGACCAATCCCGTATTCATCGAGTACCCAGCTAAACGATCCGAAAGTGTTGGTGGTGATAAGATCGGCTCCGGAGACGAGGTAAGCGTGGAAAATATCACGCATTACTTCGGGGCAGGTGACGTTGAGAAGTTCATTGCACCCCTCTAACCCTTCCCACGCAGATTCGGGAATTTTATCGGCACGTTCTTGAAGCTGTGTTCCCATAGCACCATCAATGATAAGGGGGCGTTTGTGGAGCCTATCAAAAATCTGTTGTTTAACCGACATAAGGAGACCTCGTTGAATAGTTTTTGGGATTTTATCCTAAAGGAGCATAAGCGGTTCTAAGGGGCGATAGCTAAAAAGAGAGGAGAGGAAGAGGCGAAAGTGAAGATTATACCATCCACGATCCACGCTTGGAACGACGTAATTTTTTTAACAACGCTTTTTCCAATGAACTTAGTTTTTTCATAAGGTACCTCCTTGCGTAATTTTCAAAAGTATAGGATGAGAGGATTACGCTATTGTTACACTCAAAAAGGAGTGTATCATGGCGGTATTGGAAAAAGCCCTTTTGGGCGGGGGATGTTTTTGGTGCATTGAAGCGGTGTATTCCCGTGTTGAAGGGGTAGAGAGTATCCGTAGCGGTTATGCTGGGGGGAAACGATCCCATCCAACGTATGAAAGTGTGTGTACGGGTGTGAGTGGTCATGCGGAGGTGGTGGAGATTACCTTTGATCCAACACGCATCAGCTATGACGAGTTGTTATCTATTTTTTGGACAATCCATAATCCTACCACCTTAAATGCGCAAGGGGCGGATAAGGGGACACAATACCGTTCGGTGATTTACTATTATAATGAGACGCAAAAAAAGTGTGCCTTGGTATCCATTCAAGAGGAACAAAAAAATTGGGAGGATCCTATCGTCACCGAGCTTTCTTTGGTGCCTGAGTTTTTTGAAGCGGAGAATTATCATCAAAACTACTATGCCAATCATTCTGCACAAGGGTATTGTCAGATGGTTATTCAACCAAAAATAGGAAAATTTATGAAAAAATTTGAAGATAAAATGAAGAAGTAAAAGAAGAAGCGTTCCGCAAATGCGGAAGCGCTAAGGTTGAAACTTATTTGCTAATTTCAACTTCGATACGACGATTTTGCGCACGACCTGCTTTGGTTTTATTAGAAGCAACAGGATTTTCCATACCTTTACCTTCGGTTGTCAAACGATCCGCAGCGATACCATCTTTAACCAAAACAGCTTTTACCGCATTAGCACGTTTAAGAGAAAGTTTTTTGTTGTAAGGCACTTTTCCTACGTTGTCAGTATAGCCAACGATTTTCCCTTTATATGCGTTTTCTTTTAAGAAATCAGAGAAACCGTGAGTATCTTTGTCCGCTTTTCCAACGATTTTAGCAGAACCACTTGCAAAGTTTACGTGCAATGTAGCGCTTACTTCACAACCGTCTTTGTCTACTTTAAAGCCTGCAGGGGTATTAGGACATTTGTCTTGAGGATCAAATACACCATCATGATCACTATCAACAGGAGCGGCAACAGGCTCAGGAACAACAACCGGAGCTACCACTACAGGTGCTACCACTACAGGTGCTACGTAGGGAGCTGCTTTTTCATCCAATTTGAAGGTGAAACCAGCTAATAATGCGTAGTTGTTTACAGCAGCACGTTGACCGATGTTAGCTACACCATTTAAATTTCGACCATTATTATCTTTCCAGAAATAAAGACCTTCCACTTTGAAAGCAACGTTTTTAGAAAGGTCAATTTTTGTCCCCATACCTGCATTTAATAAAAATCCATCCAGACCTTTATCTAAAATACCGTATTCAATTTCATACCCAAAACCAGCTTTAGCAAATGGGGTGAACATAGTACCTGTGTTGATGTCATATACACCATCAATCATAGTAGTCAAAATTTTACTCATACGAGGCGCACCGGTAATGGTGTCTGTACCGTACAACATTGAAAGCTCTGGTTTGATACCAAATACTTCAAGATTATTAGCTTGCGCTTCAATGCCAAATACAGCGTGATCTTGAACTCCACCCGTTCCGTACATTAAATTATTAGCTGCTCCAGCTCCACCAACATACGAGTTCACATCCCCTTTTTCAGCAATGTTTTTGTTCCACAAATACCCAGCAAGAGGTGTTACTTCATAGTTGAAATCACTAGCACTTACCAAAGTAGCAGCGATCAACGAAGAAAGAATAATTTTTTTCATAACCATGTCTCCTTAAGACGAAAATTTGAATTTACCGAGAGTATACCACAGATAGACTAAGCTAATACTAAAAAGGGGTAATTTTTTTTGTAATAATTACCTTTGTATTTATCTTTGATATGGTACAGTTGAATCAAAGATGTGGGAGAAAGCATAATGAATAAAAAATATACCCTAGCCATTATTGGCGCAGGTCCTGCTGGGATTGCAACGGCGATTGAGAGTTACACGTTAGGAATGCGTGATATTGTTTTGTTGGAAAAAGATCAAAACCATAACGCCACCATCCGAAAATTTTACAAAGAGAACAAACGGGTCGATGTCGATTGGAAAGGGCAAAAAGTGGAATTGGATGGTTCTATCTATTTTGTCGATGGAACCAAAGAGAGTACGTTGGATTTTTTTGATCAATTGTTGGATAATGATGCCATGGAGCTTCGCACCCATACCGAAGTGCAAAAAATACGTTCCCATGAAGAGGGGTTTGAAATCCTGTTATCAGGGGAAAGTATTTACGCTTCGTATGTGGTCGTGACCATTGGACGGATGGGTAAGCCCAATAAGCCTGAGTATAAAATTCCTCCCAGTCTTAAGAATTGTGTCCATTTTACGTTGGATGCGTGCAGTTTTGGCGAAAAAATTATGGTCATTGGCGGGGGTGATTCGGCGATTGAGTATGCAATTGATTTGGGTGCAAAAAATGAAGTGACATTATGTTATCGTCGTGCGACGTTTGAACGGGCTAATCCCACCAACCAAAACGATATTGCCCACGCGTTTGAGACCAAACGGGTTACTCCCTTGTTAACTACAGAAATTGTTGGACTTGAAAATGAAAATGGATTGGCGAAGGTGATTTTTAGCGATGGAACCTCTCAAACGTTTGATCGGCTCATTTATGCTATTGGAGGGACTACCCCCAGTGGCTTTTTACACACCAGTGGAATCCATGAAGCCCATGGGAAACCTGTGCATGATGACCATTATGAGACCAATATCAAAGGGCTTTTTGTGGCAGGCGACATTACCCAAGAATCAGGCGGCTCCATCGCCCTTGGTCTCAATCATGGATACGCGATTGCCAACCACATTATCAAAAATCGCTAAGTTGCGGTAATTTACGTTCAGGGTGAGGCAATGGCTATTTTATCGATTAGGGATGAAGGGCGATTTCCAGCCCCAGTTGTTTAAGCATGGCTAAATCGACGTGCGCCTCTTCCCCTTGGGTAGTGAGGTAATTACCCAAAACGATACTGTTAGCACCCGCGTTAAAAATTTCATGTTGACGATCACCAAACATCTGCTCTCTCCCCCCTGCGACCATAATCCGATCGGTGGTATCCAACACGTTTCGCGCAAGAGAGATAAGACCCAGTGCCTCCTCCACAGTAAGGGGATTGGGGTGCAAGGGGAGTGCGGGATTATGGTGGTAAAAATTCAAGGGGACGGAAATGGGATTAAGTGCTTTAAGGGCGTGCAGCATACTGAGTCGATCGTCGTGACTCTCCCCCATCCCAAATATCCCTCCGCTGATGAGTTTTAGCCCTACGGCATTGACGTTTTCGCACGTTTCCCACCGTTCTTCCCACGAGTGGGTGGTGCAAACACGGGGATAAAATTCTCTACTGGTCTCCAAATTATGGTTGTACGCGATAATGCCTGAGGTTTTAAGTTCACGAAGTTGCTCTTGAGTAGCCGTACCATTGCACCCAATAAGACGCAGTCGTGGAACTTCGCGTGTGAGGGTACGTGCGACCGTGCAGACAAATTCTAACGTTCTCTCATCCAACCCCTTTTGGGCGGTTACCAGACAAAACCCCAACGCACCCAAGGATTCAAGACGACGTGCTTCGGTCAGAATCTCCTCCATGGGTTTTTGTTTGTAGCGTTGGATATTGGCTTTATAGCGGACACTTTGGGAACAAAAATGACAATCTTCATTGCACGTACCGCTATTGATGTTACAAATCGAACAGAGAAATATTTTTTGGGTCATTTTGGGAATCTTTCAAAGGTGTAGTGGGTTGCGTCAAAGGTTTTGCTTCCAATGGCTCGGGTATAGCGCGTGAGGATAAACGCTGTTGGGGTGATCTCTAGCATGGCACACGAAGAGAGCGGTTCTTCTCTGGCACACACTTCTCCTGCATTGATAAAGAGGGTTTTGTTTTTAAAATCACACTCAAAAATATGAGTATGACCAAAAATGACCACTTCGGTATCGGCACTCATATAAAAGGGGAGGTGCATTAGTTTGCATTTGGTTCCACTGAGGGTAAAATAGTGGGGTTCTTGGACGAGGTTATAGCGGTCATGCACTTCGTGTAAGTGGGCATCATTGTTACCATACACGGCGATGTAGCGCAGACCGCTGTTTTTAAGCTGTTCCAAGATAGCGGGTTTGACAATATCGCCCCCATGGATTAAAAATTCTGCTCCACACCCTTTGAGGTGATCAATCGCTTTTTGAGAACGTCCTACTTTGGTATGGGTGTCAGAGATTAATCCGATTTTCATACGAATGTCTCACTCCACAACGGTTTCATTGGGGGTTCGATTTTTGCACTTGGTGCATTCAAACACCTCTTTGTTCCGATAGGTACGTGGAGCTAATACGCCGGTACACCCTTCTACGTCACATTGGTGTTCGGTAGGTTCAAATTTACTGATAAACGTACATTTAGGGTAGTGTTCACACCCCCAAAATGCCCCTCGTCGCGATTGTCTCCACAACAATTTTCCTCCACATTCAGGGCAGGGAACGGTAGAAAACTTGGTCTCTTGGTTGAGGGTCTTGGTGTTTTTGCATTTGGGATAACCACTGCAGGCTAAAAATTGTCCATTGCGACCATTTTTGATTACCATCGCACTGCCACATTTTTCGCACACTTCCTCACTCACTTCATCCGGTACGGTAGGATTGGCTTTTTGGTTGGCTTCGGTTTGTTCGGTGTATTTGCATTTGGGGAAACCGCTACAGGCGATAAACTCCCCAAAACGTCCCGAACGCAACAGCAACTCACTTCCGCATTGGGGGCAATTGCGCCCCAGCGGAGTAGCGACCTTGAGACTTACGATGGCCTCTTTCCCCGCGGCTATTTTCTCCATAAAAGGGTGATAAAACTCCAGCAATAACGCTTGCCACGATTTCCCTTCTTCCCCGATTTCATCGAGTGTTTTTTCCATATTGGCGGTAAAACTGGCATTCACGATCTCGTCAAAATGTTTTTCGAGTAATTCAGTGACCGTAAAGGCGATTTCTGTGGGAAGAATAGCGCGTTTTTCCACTTCAATGTAATTACGTGCTTGCAACGTTGAGATGGTCGGAGCGTACGTAGAGGGTCGTCCGATCCCCTCGGATTCGAGTTTTTTAATGAGACTTGCTTCCGAATAACGGGAAGGGGGTTCGGTAAAATGTTGTTGGGCAGCAATGCTTTGAAGATCAATCGCATCCCCTGTGGTGAGTTTGGGTAAGAGTTTATCTTTGTCATCACTCCCTAACACGCGGTAAAACCCATCAAACAGCAATCGACGACCCGTGGCACGAAACTGGGCTTTGGGGGATTGGAAGGTGATGCTTTGTTGCTCAAAACGGGCATCGTTCATCTGACACGCCAAAAAGCGGTTGTAGATCAGACGGTAGAGTTTAATCTCATCGGGTTTGAGAAACGTTGCGGCAATTTCAGGGGTAAACGACAGCATCGTAGGGCGAATCGCTTCGTGCGCCTCTTGCGCCCCTTTGGATTTTTTGGTGTAGACTTTTGCCTCTTTGGGGAGATACTCTTTGCCATAACGGTTGCTAATGAGTTCGCGGGCAGCTTCTAAAGC
>JAVHOQ010000010.1:0-1177 GCA_036170115.1 Sulfuricurvum sp. | reverse complement strand
ATTTATACCACGCTTATCCCGAAAAAATTATTTACTGCGTAAGGTCAGTTAATAAAAACATCCCCAAAAATTTCCGTTACTTTTGCAATTATCATGACAAACTCACTTTTTTTAATTTATGAAACTAATACTATCGTATAAAAGAGACTTATGTCTATTGTCCTTAGGGACACTATCGTATAAAAGTGAGTGAAAATACTTTTTTTGCAACGCCCGCGCATTCATGCAATAGCGCAATCCGCTGGGTTCAGGACCATCGGGGAAGACATGACCCAAGTGCGCATCGCACGTGGCACACACCGTTTCGACCCGCACCATTCCATGCGAATGATCGGCATGATAGGCAATGGCATTGGGGGTGATGGGTTGGGTGAAGGAGGGCCATCCGCTCCCTGAATCAAACTTTTCACGCGCATCAAAAAGGAGCGTTCCGCAACAAACACACGCATACATACCCGCGTCAAAGTGATTGCACATCGCAGAGCTAAACGCTCGTTCTGTCCCTGCTTGACGCGTCACACGAAATGTCTCTTCATCCAATACTTCACGCCACTCTTGGGGGCTTTTTTCGACACGACGATCAGGGGGAAGGTTCCCTTGTTGGGCTAATTCCATAATGCTTTTCCAGTTTACCATAATGACTCCTTTGGTGGTGATACGATAGCCAAGGGTTGTTTTTCTTTGGATTAGAGTTTGGTTATAATGCTTTTCATGAAGCAAGATGACCTTTTTACTTTTTCGATGGAAACGACCCCCTCTCTTCCGAGTCGCTATTGCCGTTTTTTGGCACGCGTTTTGGGCTGGGGATTAAGTTATGGCAATTATCTTTTGGCGGGGATCGTGTGGTGGCAAAGCGATTGGTTTATCGCCCTTGGGGCGTTGTTATTGGGGTTTGTCGTATTTGGAATTGTCCGTTCCAAACTGCACAATGATGCTATTCCCCCAGCGCAACGGGAGTACTCGTATACCGATTATGCCATCGCGACGTGGTACCTTTCGCGCTATCACTGTTGGTGAGACGACGCTAAGGGGCGAAGTGAAACGTCGCATAGATCGCTAAATGATCCGAATACCCCTCACCCAAATGGTGTTTGGGGTAGGTTTTACTTTGTTGCCATCCGTAGGGTTTACCTTTGTACAAAAGATACTCAGGGGTAAATCGCCCAAAACTTCCCCG
>JAVHOQ010000009.1:0-23881 GCA_036170115.1 Sulfuricurvum sp. | reverse complement strand
TTAAGTAACATTGAAAGAGCTTTGTACAGGGAAGGGAAGGGGAATATTGTCGCTTAAGTGTCAAATCAACCTTAAAGGGATAATAAAGTACAATTCGCTTAAAATTCTAGCGAGGGGGTTGTATGGGTTACAAGCGTGTATTGGTGAAGTTCTCTGGTGAGGCTTTGGCTGGTGAAAACGGTTATGGTATCGATACAAAAATCCTTCAGTTTATTGCAAAAGAGATTAAGACACTGGTAGATTCTGGAATTGAGGTGGGCATCGTTATTGGTGCTGGCAATATTATTCGAGGAGTCACTGCAGCAGCCGATGGGATTATCCGTCGTACGTCAGGCGATTATATGGGGATGTTGGGGACGGTGATTAATGCGATTGCCCTTCAAGAAGCGTGCGAACACGAGGGGTTATTAGTTCGTGTTCAAAGTGCCATTAAAATGGAACAAATAGCTGAGGCGTTTATTGTCCGTCGGGCTATGCGTCATTTGGAACGAGGTCGTGTGGTTGTTTTTGCTGCAGGGACGGGTAATCCCTTTTTCACAACCGATACAGCGGCTACACTTCGTGCGGTTGAAATTGGGGCTGAGGTGATCATTAAAGCGACCAAAGTAGATGGGGTTTATGATAAAGATCCTAAAAAATTTGCCGATGCGGTCAAACTTCCTACCCTTGGTTATGAGCAAGCCCTGAGTGACCATATTAAGGTAATGGATGATACGTCTATTGCTTTGGCAAAAGAGAACAAGCTTCCCATTATTGTGTGTGATATGTTTACCCCTGGGAATCTTTTGAAGATTATCCAAGGTGATTTGAGCAATTGCTCTATCGTAGCTTAAAGAGAAAATTTTTACTATTAAGAAGGAAAAAAGATGAGATCAGAACAATTAACTGCCAAAGCACTTGAAACTGCCAACATTGATCGTTATCAATTGGCTCTTGCGGTCGCAAAACGATCGGATCAGCTTCAAAATGGTGCATCCACAAAGTTAAATGTGGATTTAAAAAAAGTAAAAGCTGCTGATGTTGCTTTGATGGAAATAGCTCAAGGGTTTATTACCATCAAAGGTTTCATTGATAAAGCATAATTGCATTAAAAGTTGCATCGTTGAGCCAAATTGATATTCAAAGCATCCAAAAAATCGACGATGTAGAGGGGGCAGTTGAGTATCTTCATTCTCGCGTTTCCACTTCTCCTCTTCTCGAACGTGCTTACGCTTTAGCCTTTACTGCCCATGCGGGACAGTGTCGTAAAAGTGGTGAACCGTATATTATCCATCCTATTTTAGTCGCCAGTATCGTAGCAGAGTTGACCGGTGATGAAGCGATGGTCATTGCTGCGTTATTGCACGATGTGGTCGAAGATACCTTGGTGACCATTGAGGAAATCAAGCGCGATTATGGATCAGATGTCGCCCATTTGGTGGAGGGACTCACCAAAATTGATACGATTCGGGATGCAGAACTCATCCCTTCTCATTCAGATCAAAAATTGGTCGTCTCAGCATTAACCTTCCGTAAAATGCTCCTTGCATCGATTGAAGATGTCCGTGTTCTGGTGATTAAACTGTGTGATAGACTGCATAATATGCTCACCCTCTCGCCCCTCTCACCCCAAAAGCAACACCGTATTGCTGAAGAAACGTTGGTCGTTTATGCCCCCATAGCGCATCGTTTAGGGATCTCGTTTTTGAAGAATCTTTTGGAAGATTTGAGTTTTACCTATCTTTTTAAAGACGAAAAAGGGGATATTGAACGGTATCTCAAAGAAAATTTTCACTCCATTCATGGTCATTTAGATGATTTTTGCGAAAAATTGACCCAAATTTTTCTTTCCAATGGGTTGTGTCAAGACGATTTTAACATCTTAAGTCGGGTCAAGCACGATTACTCCATTTACCTCAAGATGCAACGCAAAGGGATTAGTATCAATGAGATATTGGATCTTTTGGCCGTGCGTATTTTGGTCAAAAAGCCACTCGACTGCTATAAAATTTTTGGGATGGTTCATCTCCATTTCCAGCCCTTGAGCGCGCGCTTCAAAGATTACATTGCTATCCCCAAAGAAAATGGCTATCAGACCCTTCATACGACGGTTTTTGATGAAAATGCTATTTTTGAGGTGCAAATTCGTACCTATGAGATGCACGAAACGGCAGAGATCGGGGTCGCAGCCCACTGGAAATACAAAAGTGGGGGTAATAATACCATCAGTCTTGATTGGCTCCATAACCTTCAATACCAAAATGAATCGGTAGAAGATTTTTATGAACTCATTAAAAACGATCTTTACAGTGAAGACATAACCGTTTTTTCTCCCAAAGGAAAACCCTTTACCCTCCCTCGTGGGGCGGTTGGGCTTGATTTTGCCTATGCGGTACACTCCGCCATTGGGGATTGTGCTGAGGGGTGTTTGATTAACAAAGAAAAAGCGAGTCTCCTCTCCGAATTGCACAATGGGGATATCGTCCGTATTGTGACCGCATCGGATAAGAAAAAAATTACCCGATGTACGTGGATTGATACGGTCAAAACGTCGCGGGCAAAATCAAGTATGCGTGCCAATTGCAATGGACGAATCCGATTAATCGACCATGACAGTGGGGTCAATATTCTTACCGCCGTTTTGCGATTACCCACCGAAAATGTCTATAAACTGTTAGAAAATGCTGAAATATCCGATCAATGGTACCGTATCCCCCGTGAGCTTGATTTTTTCAAAGAGGTATTAAACCGTATCAAGGTTGCGATGCAAGAGAACAGCCGTTTTGGTGGATTTTGGATACGGGATCGCTTTAAACTCAAATCGTTCCTTTTTCAATCGGTTGAGATTATCTCCAACCATACCATTGCTGATGCGGTCTTTGATTATTGTTGTCATCCTAAATCAGGTGATGAAGTGGTCGCCTTTTTGCAAGAGGGTAAAGCCTACGTCCATCACAAGATGTGTCGTCATGCTGCAGGGATGATTGATGCGCATCAGCCGATGGTGTTTGTCCGATGGAAAGAAGAACATTTAAGTCGTTACCATTTGATTATCAGTATGCCCAATGCCAAAGGGTCTTTGGCAGACTTACTCACCTATATGGCAAAAATGGGAGCCGATATTAACAGTATCGAATTGGGTAAAACCCACTCCGAACATACCAAATATTGTGAGATGGAGTTTGAAACGTTAGAACGTGATCTGAATCGATTGCGCGCTAAACTGGAGAAAAAAGGGCAAATAATACAATTTTTTCGGACGGATGATGCGTACCGAAGCCAAGGATGAAAAAATGATAGAACAACAACGAGCCAATGCACTTAAAGAGATACAACGAGGGTGTGCGGAAATTATTGATGAAGCGCGTATTACTACTCTTTTAAGCGACTATTTTGATAAAGGGACAAACTATACGGTCAAAGCGGGTTTTGATCCCACTGCCCCCGATTTGCATTTAGGACATACCGTATTGCTCCATAAATTAGCGACGTTTCAGCAATACGGTGGTCATGTACAATTTTTGATTGGGGATTTCACCGCACAAATCGGCGACCCAACGGGTAAAAGTGAAACGCGTAAAAAACTCTCCCCCGAACAAATCTTGGTCAATGCCCAAAGTTATAAAGATCAAGTGTTTAAAATTCTTGATCCTGATAAAACGACCGTTGTATTCAACGCTGATTGGATTAATGACTTGGGTGCAGCGGGGATGTTGGAATTGACCACAACCTTTAATGTTGCCCGTATGTTGGAACGGGATGATTTTGATAAACGGCATAAAGCGGGTATTTCGATCTCCATCAGTGAATTTTTGTATCCCTTACTCCAAGGGTATGACAGCGTTCATCTCAAAAGTGATATTGAAATTGGGGGGACGGATCAGAAGTTTAATCTTTTGATGGGGCGACATCTTCAACGGGCTTATCATGTGGGTAAAGAACAAGCGGTTCTTATGATGCCTATCTTAGAAGGGCTGGATGGGGTTCAAAAAATGTCTAAGTCGTTAGGCAATTATATCGCGGTTGCGGATGCTCCCAATGATATGTACGGAAAGATTCTTAGCATTAGTGATAGCTTAATGTGGCGTTATTATGAGCTATTGAGTTCACAAACGTTGGATGAGATTGAAGCCTTAAAAGCAGGCGTGGAAGAGGGTTCGCTTCACCCTAAAAAAGTGAAAGAAGCCTTGGCAATCGAGATTACGACCCGTTTTCACAGTGCAGTAGAAGCACACGCCGCAGCGGAGGAGTTTCAGAGAGTTCATGCTCAGAGTGAAATTCCCCTTGAAATGGAAGAGTACGCTTTTGAATCTCCCCTTTGGATTGCGAAAGTATTGGTAGATGCTTTACTTACTCCTTCTACTTCGCAAGCGCGTCGGGAGATTAAGCAAGGCTCTGTTAAAATAAATCAAGAAAAAATCAGTGATGAACAGCTTCAATTGTCCGCAGGTGAGTATGTGGTGCAAGTAGGTAAGCGAAAATTTGCCAGAATAAAGGTTTCGTAATGAGTTTTAAAGCACTTCAAATTGGTCAATACACCATTCCCGTCCCTGTTGTTCAAGGTGGCATGGGTGTGGGTATTAGTTGGGATAGACTTGCCGGTAATGTTTCGCTTGAGGGGGGTCTTGGGGTCATTAGTTCCGTCGGAACAGGAAACTATCAGGACAAACAGTATTCCAATAAGCTTGTGGCAGGTCGTCCTTTGGATGTGGAGAATTTTTACTCCAAAAAAGGGTTGATGGCAATTTTTGAGAACGCCCGTAAAATTTGTGGCGATGCCCCTTTGGCGTGTAATATTTTGTATGCAATGAACGATTATGGTCGTGTAGTGACCGATGCGTGTGAAGCGGGTGCCAATATTATCATTACAGGGGCAGGGCTTCCCACCAATATGCCTGAATTTACGGTCGATTATCCCGATGTTGCCTTGGTTCCCATTATCTCATCCCCTAAAGCCCTTTCTATTATTTGTAAACGGTGGCAAAAACGGTATAACCGATTGCCCGATGCGGTTATTTTAGAGGGACCCAAAAGCGGAGGACATCAAGGCTTTACCTATGAGCAATGTATTATGGACGAGTACCAATTGGAAAATTTGGTCGCGCCTGTGGTAGCCGAAGCGGCATTGTGGGGAAATATCCCTGTGATTGCTGCGGGTGGTGTGTGGGATAAAAACGACATTGATGCCATGATGGCATTGGGGGCTTCAGGGGTACAAATGGGTACCCGTTTTATCGGTACCTTTGAATGCGATGCCCATGAGGATTTTAAAAACGTTTTGATCGGTGCTAAAGAAGAAGATATTACCCTTATGAAATCTCCTGTGGGCTATCCTGCACGAGGGGTAAGAACCAATCTTCATTCGCTCATTGAAACACGTACGGGACCTGCGATTAAGTGTATCTCTAACTGTGTTGCTCCCTGTCATCGGGGAGTAGAAGCTAAAGAGGTTGGTTTTTGTATCGCGGATCGTTTAAGTGATGCCTATATGGGGAATTTGGAATTTGGTCTCTTCTTCTCAGGAACCAATGGTTACCGTATTACCCATCTTATGTCGGTGAAAGAGCTGATGGAGAAGTTAGTTCAGGGTGAATAACGCACTATGTTAAGAAAAATTGTTTTTTTCTTATTTTTTTTAAGCTCGGTGGTGCTGGGTGCTTCAAATGATCATCGAACTCACTCGGAGGAGGTGGGCGAAATTTTTTCCCATCAGGGTGAAAAAACGCATTCTACTACACCGACTAAAGGGCATCGTTTACTACAACTTCACTGGAAAGAGGGTGGTGTTGAAGTGCAATTTGACACCGCTGTTGATCCCACAGAAATGCATCTCTCTAAAATTGTTGAACCTGACAAAAACCGTTTTCGGTATATCCTTGATATTGCTAATGCCAGTAGTACATCACAAGCATTAGTGAGTAGTGCCAATCACAAGATACGACTCTCCCCGTACAAACAAAAAATGGTGCGGATGGTGATTGAATACCACGAGGCGATGGTGATCCAACCACGTACTGAGGGGGGAAATGTGTATATTGATTTAGCCCTTCCTTCTCAGGGGGTACCCTTTTCCCCCATCACCCCTCAACCCTTGGTTGACCCAACCCCACCAAGTGCTATTCCTAAGTCAACTCCAGTCGTAGTGCCGCCAACCGATCCCATTGCGACTCCGCTACCCATAGATCCTTCTTCCATTCCTCTTCCTGCGAATGAAGAGGGGGCAGTCGAGGAAAAAAAGGCAAAAATTATTGTGATTGATCCGGGGCATGGGGGAAAAGACAACGGAGCAATAGGTAATGGAGTTATCGAAAAAGAGATTGTATTGCAAATGGGACTGCAACTTTCGCAACAGTTACAGGCTCTTGGGTATACCGTGTATATGACCCGATCGGATGATACGTTCATTGAACTCAAAGAGCGAACCCAATTAGCCAACGATAAACGCGCGGATCTTTTTTTATCCATTCATGCCAATTCCATCCCAAAAACCTCTAATCCTTTGGCAACACGGGGGGTCGAAACCTACTACCTCTCTCCGGGTCGAAGCGAACGGGCAAAAGGGGTTGCCGCTTTTGAAAATGCAGCCGCGATGAGTGAGATGGGGGAGTTTGGAAAAATGAGTTTTTTAAACGTCCTTAACAGTGAAAAGATTTTGGCTTCCCATAAATTGGCGATCGATATTCAAAAAGGCGTTTTTGGAATACTTCAAAAATATTACACTAATATCAAAAATAATGGGGCAAGAGAGGCCCCTTTTTGGGTACTGGTGGGGGCGCAGATGCCTGCTATTTTACTGGAAACAGGATACATTAGCCATCCCGAAGAGTCTTCTCGGTTAGCCGATCCTTCGTATCAACGGGTAATTGTTCAGGGAATGGTAGAGGGAGTTGTACACTATTTTGCCAATAACCCTTAAAAATTTTTACCCATTCCCACAAAAAGTGCGTTACTGGAAACATCAAAAAAAGAAAGTGTGCTAAACGTTTGATGGGTCGTTACCCCTGTGATAAGATAATACCCTTTTGGGGAAAAGTCATATTCACACGATATGCCCCCTTTAAAACTGTTGTTCCGATGGGATGTTCCAAAAAAGGGGTTAACTCCGTTGTATTGCGTATGGGTAAACCCAGTTGAAGCGACTATTTGAAATTGATTGATAGTGTAAGCACTCGAAAGTTTAAAATGAAGACCTTGATGGTTCTCCCCCTCCCCCATGGTATGCAGGGTGGTAAATGCCCCTGTAGTAAGTTTAAAAAAAGGGTTTGTCCATGTGAAATTGAGGGTATGAATGTATCCATCACGCTGAAGTGAAGGGAGTTGTTGAGCTAAAAGATCATCAAAAACTTTTTTGTGCGCAACTGTGTAACTCCACTCCACTGAATCATTATTTGCTAAGCTTTTTTTATAAATACCACTTGCCCCTGTCTCTAGGGCAAGGGTTGAAACTCTTGCTGTTGTGAGTTGATAGGGATTTTTAAATTCGTATGAGGGTCGCACAAACACTTCTCCCCCTACGGTTTTTCCCTCAACGCGTAAGGATAATCTATTGTCTTCATTGAGTATAGTGGTGATTTTTTGGGTATCCCTTTGGGTGATATACTGAAAACTTAGATACGGATCCACCTCTTTTTGGACTATAGGGCTACCATCGAGGGTGGAAAGTGATCTATCTGCGTGAAATAGCATGGGTTCTGTGTTGCTTTTTTGGGAGAGGGCAATCGCCCCTATCTCGACGTAATTGAGGGTATCTGCCAAAAGTGGGAAAGAAAAAAAAAGAAAAAATACGAAGCGAGAAAAAAAACAGTACATATTAACGGAGACTTTTGGAGAATTTTTGCACTAAAGTGAGTGTTTTATAATAGAGGGTCAATATTCGCCCTCCAAGAGAAAAAAGACCATTTTTAGAAAGATAAAGTTGAAGTTTTGTCTCAATGATAGCGGTATATAACCCTCGGTGTAAAATAAAAATCTTTCCATTTTCCCCCCGTTTGGCATAATCAAGTTGACATTTTTGTCGCTTGACCATATCTTTGGCAATACGTTCGTAAATGGCATCGCGTTTAGTATTGCCATCCAATGAGGTAAAGACTACCAAATCATAATGACTATACCGCTCTTGGGTCTCTCGTACCACGTTTCGCAAGACCAACAATGCGTGGTGTCGGGACATATTATTCATAGTAAACTGAGCGATAAAAGGGTCTACTTTTTGTCCAAATTCAACATGGCAACATACTAACCCATCAAGCGTAAAATGAGTGTATTCAATCATGAAAGTTCTTGTGTCAATTTTAAAGAAAACAGTTGCTTTTTTTTGGATTTCATGAGCCTCAATCTGTATTGTAATTTAGGGTAAAAAAAGTATTGGGGGATAATACGTCGTTAGAAGTGTAGGAAAATAAGTGTGAAGTTAATGTGAAGTGAAAAAATGAAAAATGAATCTCCCCTCAAAAGGGGTTATATGAGTGCGATCGCATCAATCTCGACAAGGGCATTTTTAGGGAGTGTTTTGACCGCAACGGTAGAACGGGCAGGTTTATGATCCCCAAAGGCTTGGGCATAGAGGGTGTTAACCGCGCCAAAATCCTCCATATCACTAAGGAAAATAGTCGTTTTAATCACCTTATCCAAAGCACTTCCGGAAGCTTCTAGTACCGCTTTGAGATTGGCTAACACTTGCACGCATTGCGCGTTAACATCGCCATGAATCATCTCACCACTGGGAGTAAGGGCAATTTGTCCTGAGGTAAAGACCATGCCATTAGCGACCATGGCTTGAGAGTAGGGACCAATAGCCGCGGGAGCATTGGGTGTGTGTACGATGGTCATGAGGGTTTCCTTATTTGGTATATTTTCGAGTAGCATCATCAAGGATGGACGTGTAATCCTCTGCATCCCAAAATCCAGGGATGGCGTAAAGCACTTTATTATCACGAGGGTCAATAAAATAGGTAGTAGGAACCATTTTGGTCTTAAGCGTTTTGGGGTAAATACTCTTATCTTTCGTGACGTGGACGGTTTGAAAATGGGTATTCATTTTGGTAATAACCCCCTCATCTTGAAGTGTGGTTGCTTCAAGTTTACGACAGTACCGACAGCTTTCGGTTGTGATCAGCACCATAAGGGGTTTATTCTCTTTTTTGGCTTTGAGGAGTGCTTGATCGTACGAATCATTCCATTGAATCTCTCCACCCCATGCCATGAAGCTCAAAAAACACAGTCCTAGTAAATATTTCATTCAGTATCCTTTCGTTGACGTGGGTATTTTAACCAAATCGTTGTATAAGTAGGGTAAATACACGGTATAAATTTTCCACTTCAGCGATGGAGGTACGTTCATTGGGGGCATGAATGGTGTCATTGATCACTCCAAACTCGACGACATCAATACCATACTGGGCGATAAATCGGGCATCGGACGTTCCCCCTGCGGTGGAGCGTTTTGGGGTAATGGTACACACTTCAATAATGGCATCACTGAGAGTTTGCACGATAGCAGTGTGCGCATCGGTGATAAAGGGGTGGGCGGATTGGTTTAGAGTGAGGGTGTAGTTCAATCCTTCACAGGCAGTATCAACCAATGCCGTGATGTGGGTTTGGTCGGTTTGGGTGGAATTGCGGACATTGAACATCATTTTAAGGGTATTGGGGGTGACATTGGTGGTCTCAATACCTGAACGAATATCGGTCACAACCAATTGCGACGGGGCAAAATACCCATCGCCATTATCCAAAAAAGCCCCTGCAAGGGTGGGTAAAATGGTCGCGATTTGGTGGATGGGATTAATCGCTTTTTCGGGATAAGCGGCATGACCTTGTTTTCCCTGAAGGGTAAGTACCCCATTGATAGAGCCTCTGCGTCCCACTTTGATTGCATCACCAAATAGCATTTCGCACGTGGGTTCAGCAACCACCACCGCATCGGGCAATAAACCGTGCGCTTGTAAATAGTTGAGTATTTCGATGGTGCCAAATTGGGCAGGTCCCTCTTCATCCGAGGTCAATAACACCGAGAGCGTCCCTTGATACGCTTGGGTCTCTTTGAGGGCTTGGACAAAGGCACTCACCCCACTTTTCATGTCTTGGGTTCCTCGCCCATAGATATACCCCTCTTTCTCCACGGGGGTAAACGGATTAGTGTTCCAGCCCTCACCGGAGGGAACCACATCGACATGACCGGCAAAACACAGATGTTTTCCCTCTCCAAAACGGCGATAGGCGAAGAGATTTTTTACCCCATGCGAATCAATACGAATGGTAGTGAAAGACGCTAAATAGGTCTCAATAAAATCCAAGATACCACCATCATCGGGGGTTTGACTTGGTGCGCTTATGAGGTGTTTAAATAGGGCAATAACATCCATAGAATTGGGTTCTCCATCGTTGATAAAATGGCATTATACTCACTGAGAGAGAGGGTATCCCTTAGAAAAAAGGAAAAACTCTTTTTTTTAAAGAGAATGCTTTTTTGATTTGGTTATACTTAATTATAGAAAAAGATTATGCGCTCATTATTAACAAAAGGAGTTTAACCATGAATCGTCCTACCCCTATAGATGAAGAAGTCCTTTTTGATGGACGAAGTCTTATAACAGAGACGGATACGAAAGGGATCATCACCTTTGTAAACCGAAAATTCACCGAAATGACGTTGTACACCAAAGAAGAAGCCGTAGGTCAACCCCACAGTATTTTGCGTCATCCGGATATGCCTAAAGCAGCGTTTAAAGAGATGTGGGATGTGATTCAAACGGGAAAAGCGTGGGAAGGATACGTAAAAAATCTTCGCAAGGATGGTCGATACTATTGGGTAGTGGTCAATATCATCCCAAAATTGGATGAAAAAGGGACGATTGTCGGGTACATTGCGTCTCGTAAAATGCCCGATCGTGACTATCTCCAAAATATTATTGTCCAATACAAGCAGATGATAGCCGCAGAGCAAAACGGGAGAGGTTAAGGATTTTGGTTGAGTAAATGGGAGATGGTACGCATTGCCTCAAAAAGCTCCTCTTTGGTCTCAAAGAGCAATTCAATCCGATTTTTGGGGATTTCCCCAATGGGATCGAAATCACAAATGAGGACGTAGGATTCAAGGATAATTTTTCCTTCTTTCATTGCTGCCCATTCCAGTGATACGGAAGCGGTTTCTTCCCCCAAACGGACAAGAGCGGCAGGGTAAAGACGGGTTATTTTGGTTAAATCAATGGTGTGGTCTTGATGCTGATAGATCATGCGTTTTCAATCTCCTTGAGGGTGTAATGGTGTCGAATCCAGCGGTAATACAGCGATGCAAGGGCAAATGCTCCCCCTAAAAAAGCAGCGATAACCCCAAGGGGGCAATGGTAATCCACCAAAAATCCAATGAACAAAGAAACGGCTCCTGCGGTGCTTAAAAAAATCATATCGTTGTAGGCAATGACCCTTCCATAATAGTCGTAATGGGTATGGGCTTGTAATAGGGTGTAGGTATACGACCATACGGTAGTGGTGACTGATCCTACGAAAAAAGAGGCGATAAGGGAGAGGTAAAAATGGTCAATGACTGCCCCCCAAAGCGTAATGGCAAGGGCTTCAGCGAGTAATAAAAAATGCAAACGGTGAAGAGTAATCCATTCGCTCAAAAAAAGTGGCCCAATCATCAGCCCCATAGCACGCGCTGAATTAATTAATCCAATCCCCAACGATACCGCAAGGATAGAGGCATAATAGCGTTCAACACTCAAGACGACTAAGGCATCAAATGCGGTAAATCCTACGACCGAGTGCAAAAACATGAGGTGCATCACCTTGGGATTTTTACGTATGTACCCAAACGCATCCCCCATCATGGTGATAAAATGGACGTTGTTTTTGGGTGCTTCAAGCTGTACGTGTAACCCAAGAAGCAAGACAAATGCGATGCTAAAGAGTGACGCATCGATTAAAAAAGCAGCCGTTGTCCCCGCAGTGTAGACCAAAAATCCCCCCAATGCCATCCCTGCGGTGTAGGACAATGACCAGATGATGGAATGAATTTCGTTGGCGTATTGCAACGCTTTACCGTGGACGATTTTGGGTAAGAGTGACATCTCGACGGTAAATTGGAAGCTCGAAGCCCCCATTCGAAGGGCAATAAGGAGATACAACCAGATAATTTTGTCCATGCTATCGATACGGATCAAGGAAAGGGTCGCACTTAGTTCGATCAGGGTCAAAATGATCATCAGTTTTTTGGGTGCGACACGATCGATAATGACCCCACTTAAGGGCGCTTGTAATACCCCTGCAAAAAAATGCAGCGCTGCGACTAAGGCGATGATAGAGGGGGATGCGTGAAGTTGGATGAGCAACGTATAAATAGCAACATTGCTAAACCATGCACCAAAATAGGCGATTAATTGGATCAAAGAGAGGCGTGCAAGGAGTGGGGTGGTGCGTAAAAGGGTCCAGTAACGTTTCATGGGCGTGATAGTACCATAAACAAAGGGTGAGCAATTGCTATTTTTAACCTCATGCTCATGATTTTTTTGGTAGAATCGGGCATTAATACTGAAAAAGATACTTTTAACGTAAGGATGGTTATGAAAAAAGAGGTCAAAAAAGTCGTACTTGCCTATTCAGGTGGTTTGGATACGAGCGTTATCCTCAAATGGCTTCAAGATGAGTACAACTGTGAGGTGGTCACTTTCACAGCGGATATTGGTCAAGGAGAAGAGGTGGAGCCTGCTCGTGCCAAAGCGATTAGTTTAGGGATTAAACCGGAAAATATTTACATTGAAGATTTACGCGAAGAGTTTGTGCGTGAGTATGTTTTCCCGATGTTTCGTGCCAATGCGATTTATGAGGGAGAGTATCTTTTGGGGACATCGATTGCCCGTCCACTGATCGCCAAACGCCAAGCTGAAATTGCTAAACTTACAGGTGCGGATGCGGTGAGTCATGGCGCAACGGGTAAAGGGAACGATCAAGTGCGCTTTGAGATGGGGTATTTGGGGCAAAACAGTGCCTTGACCATTATCGCTCCATGGCGTGAATGGGATCTTAATTCGAGAGAAAAACTCCTTTCGTATGCGGCTGAACATGGGATTAAGATTGAAATGAGCGGAAAAAAATCGCCCTATTCGATGGATGCCAATCTTTTGCACATTTCGTATGAGGGGGGGATTTTGGAAGACCCTTCAGCCGAGCCGGAAGAGAGTATGTGGCGTTGGACCGTATCGCCTCAAGATGCCCCCAATGAAGCGGAATACATTGAAATTGGCTATGAAAAAGGGGATCCCATGAGTCTCAATGGGAAGACACTTTCTCCTGCGACCATGTTGGAAAAACTCAATCTTATCGCTGGTCGTCACGGTATTGGACGAGCCGATATTGTCGAAAACCGTTTTGTCGGGATGAAAAGCCGTGGATGTTATGAAACACCGGGGGGGACAATTATGCTCAAAGCCCACCGTGCGATTGAGTCGTTGACACTGGATCGTGAAGAGGCGCATCTCAAAGATGAATTGATGCCCCGTTATGCAAAATTAATCTATAATGGTTTTTGGTTTGCCCCTGAGCGAGAGATGCTTCAAGCAGCGATTGATAAAACCCAAGAAAATGTCCGTGGTACGGTTCGTTTGAAACTTTATAAAGGGAGTGTGATGGTTGTCGGACGTAGTTCGGAACTTTCGTTGTTTAACCCTGAATATTGTACCTTTGAAGAGGATTCCGTCTACGATCAAAAAGATGCCGGTGGGTTTATTAAACTCAACGCTTTACGCTTTATCATTGCGGGTAAAGCACGAAAAAACAAATAAAAAAAGGAAAAACATGAGTACAACCATTACTAAAATCGATCCAGAGTCGGTAGAATTTAAAACAGAGTTGGAAAAAACGATCAAGTTTACTGACAAAGTATGCGCCCAATTTGGGTTTTCGTACAATCCTGATGCGGAGATTAACCAAGGGATCCAGTTTGGATTAACCCGTAATAAATTGATGCACGGTAAACGCTATTGCCCGTGTTTCTTTATTACAGGGAACAAAGAAGAAGATCGTATTTGCCCATGTAAACCGGCTCTTGAGCACGAAATTCCTGAGGATGGTGTGTGCCATTGTCAGATTTTTTGTACGCCTGAATATGCTGTGGCTCAAGCCAAAACCGAAGAGCTTCAAGAGGTAGCCCATCAGCACTCTCGCGGGTTAACTACCCAAGAGTGTGAATTTTTATTGCAAAAAAACAGTGTTGATTCGGACGAATTAACCTCTTTGTTTGAAGCGCGTGAATTGGGGATGGTTAACTTTAAAGTGGTCGATGTGCGTGAGTGGATGGAGTGGAAATCGGGACGTATTGAAGGGGTTGATGCGTTGGTTCCTACCAGTAGTTTTTTCCAAACACTCACGGAAGCAAAATTATCAATGGATGACCATATTATTGTCTATTGTCATGTGGGGAGCCGAAGCGCCCATTGTCAACGTATTCTTACTGACATGGGATATTTAAAGGTTGCTAATTTACAAGGCGGAATTGTCTCCTACGGTGGCACAATTGCGCGCGGATAATCAAGGAAACGTATGAAAGTATTATTAATAAAAGATGTCAAAGATGTGGGAAAAGCGGGAGAGATTAAAGAAGTAGCCGATGGTTACGGTAAGAATTTTCTCATTGGAAAAGGTCTTGCTTTGCTGGCAACCCATGAGGTAATTAAAAAGCATGAGGCAGAACAACGCAAAAAAGCAGCCCATGCTGCACAAGAGATCGAACGCTTAACTGCGGTAAAAGCGACTCTGGCGGAGATTAAAGTGGTGATCAAGAAAAAGCTAGGGGATACGGGGCATCTTTTTGGTTCTGTGACCAAAGAGGAGATTGCACACGCCTTATTGGAACAACACGGTATCACCATCGATAAAAAAGAGTTGGATGCCAAACATGGTATTAAGACCGTAGGGATGCACGATTTGGATCTTAAATTAGGGCATGGGATTCACGCTACGCTCCATCTTGACATTCAGGGTCTTTCGTGACGAAAGCGGGATTTGTCGCTCTCGTTGGGCGACCCAATGCAGGTAAAAGTACCCTCATGAACTGGATATTGGGGGAAAAAATTGCATTGGTCAGTCAAAAAGCCAATGCGACGCGTAAGCGTTCCAATGCCATTGTGATGCACAAAGAGGATCAGATCGTTTTTGTCGATACTCCTGGATTGCATCATGCGGAGAAACTGCTGAATCAATATATGCTTGAAGAGGCACTCAAAGCCATTGGGGATTGTGACATCGTCGTCTATTTAGCACCCGCTTCGGATAAAACGGTTCATTATGAGAAATTTTTGGAACTCAATCACCAAAAACGGAAACATATCATTGTATTGAGTAAAATTGATCAAATTTCACAAGGGGAGTTGCTCAAGAAAATTGGGGAATATAACCAATTTAGTGACCATTTTTTGGCACTTATTCCGATGTCGGTAACCAAAAATGTGGGAAAAAATGATTTATTGGATACCCTTGTCAAGCATTTGGACGAGTCGCCTTATTTGTACAATCCTGAAGACATGACGACCGAAATGATCCGAACGATTTACAAAGAGTTTATCCGAGAAGCTATTTTTGATAACATTAGTGACGAAATTCCGTACGAATCGGATGTTCTCATCGATAAAATTGAGGAAGATTCTCCCACGGAGCATATTCGTGCGACGATCATTGTCGAAAAAGATTCCCAAAAAGGGATTATTATCGGTAAGGGGGGTGTGGCTATCAAGCGCATTGGCAAAAGTGCCCGTGAAAAGATTGAACGTCTCTCTTCCAAGCCTGTCTACCTTGAACTTTTTGTTTCTGTCAAAAAAGGGTGGAGTACCGATAAAAAATTCTTAAGTGATTTGGGATACGAATGGTAACTTTTCCTTAACAAAGGAGTGTTACAATCCCTTTTTAAAACGAAGCGTATAAAACTTTATCACCCATTAAATAGGACATCTTATGAGTCAAACAGGAACGTTTTCCAACATTTTATCGGTTAACCCTTATCAACACGACTATTATGCCAGTTCTCTTAATACCCTTTCGCTTGCGACATCTCCTTCCTTTAAAAAAGATCAATATGCGATCTCTTTTTTAAATACGAAAAGCTTTATTTCCGCCCTTATCAGTGTGAGTAAAAATGTTCCCGATGATGATATTGCCGATGCACTGGAAAACAGATCGTATGAAGAATTGGCATTAGATGCCACCGTAGAGTATCAAATTCGTTACACCGAAGCGATTCATCACGCGAATGATAATGATCGCTTTTTTCACGTTTTTGTGGTGGAACCTTCGGTTGTTATTGAAGAATTTACCGCTGTGGTCGACACCATTAAATATGTGGATCAAATTACACCGGTTCCATTACTGCTTAAAGCGTTATACGTTAAAAATTTTATTGATAGTGATGGCGCACACGGATTTGTCTATTTTCAAGAAAATGATGCTTTTTTCGCCCTTTACAACGAACAAGAATATATCTATTCTAAGACACTCAAATATTCACTTAAACAGATGCACGAACGGTATTGTGAACTTTTAGGCGAAGTAGTTACGCTTCCTAACTTTGAGATCCTTTTGGTGACACAAGGGCGCAATACCGAAAATGAGGCGCACCAAGAGGCGTTGCTTAAACTTTTTGGGGAAATTTTTGTTCACGTCAATGATGTTATTTTGTATGCCAAACGGGTTTTTGAGATCAAACAATTTGATGCCCTGTATATAGGTGCTTCTGTGGGGGTTATTGATGGATTGGATGAATACGCACAGACCTATTTAACCCTTAAAGTCCATCCTTTCGATTTTGATTTTGGCTTTATACTAGGCGGCAGTAGCGTCGATCGAATGCATCAATTGATGCACGTGTATGCCCGATTGGAACCAGAAGAGGGGTATGATTGTAATTTTACGGAGTTTCATCGCCCCCCCCCTTTTGTCAAACGGGACAGTGGAAGACTGATTTTGGCGACGGCGGCTTCGTTAGTGATTGCTTTTTTATACCCAGGGGCGTATTGGGCAATGGCGTACGGGGAAGATTTTCATTACGCGATGATGAGTCGAACGTATCAAGAGGTTCATCCCCAAAAAATAGATCGGGAAACCAAAGTGAATGAACGTTTAGCCAATCAAAAACAAGCGCAAGGTTTGTTGGATGATCAACAAGCGCAATACAAACAAAAACAAAATACGATGATTCAAGTGCATGATAAAAAAGTGAATTACCCCATGAAGGCTAAAATTATCGCCGACTTTACCCAAAGTTTCAATCAATATCGTGTTAAATTGGAAGGGGTAAATTATCATGAGGATAATATGTCGGTTAAAACTTTTAGTTTTAAGCTCAATGCGACAAAAACCCAAGACATCACCGCATTGTTAAAAGAGTTGACTGCCAGTAAAAGTGACAAATATAACTTTTCGTTGCAATTAATTGCGTATGATTCTAACAGTTCCAGTTATCTCAGTGAACTCAAAGCAGAAATTAAAAAAGGGGAGAATAAATGAGTTTAAATATTGAAAATTATTTGTATGACCTTGATCAAACCTTGTCCAGTAAAAGTGAACGGGATAAAAATCTCTATTTTGCGATGATTTTTATGGGGCTTTTTACCTTTTCGTATGCGTTGTTTTGGGATAGTTCGGAAGCGAGTTTCAAAGCCTCGCATGAAGTAGCGGAAAAAATGAAAAAAGATCTTGATACCGATGAAGCGTATCTAAAAACCTATCCTCTCGAAAGTATTACCCAAATCGAGGAGAAGACCAAAGCCATTGGGGTAGAGCATCAGCACTATATTCAATACAATACCTATATCAAAGAACGTTTGGAACAAATTTCCTCTTTGTATTATGACAAAGTGGTGTGGGGAGCGTATCTAGACTCCGTATCCAAATACGCCAAAATGTATGATGTGCAGTTAACCCAATTTGGTAATACCTTAACAACCGATAACAACAGCTCTTTTGGACACGTCTTAGACATTAGCGTCTCCTCCGAGGGGGGATTTAAAAACACCATTAAGTTTATTAATGCTTTAGAACAAAGTAGCTTGGTCGTGGATCTTCACGATATGAATATGACTGCAGATACCAAACTGCAAAGTGATCTTAATATTTCGGTATGGGGGATTGTCCGCTAATGAAAACCTTTTTCTTTTTATGGTTGACGCTCTCCCTTTGGGGTGCTGGCGAAATCAATAGTTCTATTCCCGTGACCAGTACGGGGACATTGAATATCGCTCAAATTCAAAACGATAAACAGGTGCTATGGGTCGATGAACAAATTGATGCCATTATTCCCCCTCGAAGTGGGGTTCCTGAAGGATTTGTGAATGCCCTGAGTGATCCTGTTAAATACAAAGTTCCCCCTAAGCCAGTTAAATCTGTTTTAGATGTTGTTCTTCCAAAAATCAAGACCTCAAAAGAGACCAATGCAACGCTCCCCGCACTTCCTAAGATTATCGAAGAACCTTTACGGTTACAGGCACTGATGAACACTTCGGCGTTGATCAATGGAAAATGGTATCGAATCAACGATACGGTACGAACCTATACGTTAGCGGAAGTTCGGCAAAATTCGGTGCTTTTAACGAGTAAAAAAGGGCAACCTTTGATCTTGTTTTTTGTTAAAAGCGTTAACTCCAATATCGTCAATACCAATTAGGATAGCATCAGATGAAACTAGTAACATTTACCAAACGCGCTTTATTTTTTTCTCTTACCACGGCAATGGTGATCGCTGCACCTCTTAACGCGGTGGATTGTACGTATCAGTTGTTTAATTTATCGACTCCCAAAGGGGTGAGTATCGGTGATTTTATCGATCAAATCAGTGAAGAGTGTGCGATGAGTATCATCGTAGCCGATTCTGAAGCGGAAAAAATCTTAAAAAAACCGCTGAATAAAACCCATTTAAATCAACTAACCATTCATGAAGTGTTGGATCTGATTCTTAAAGAGAATGATTTGCAATACACCTTGCAAAACAATGTCCTAAAGATGTCCTACATCACGACTAAGACCTATAGCATCGATTATATCACGACCAAACGAACGGGAAAAGGGAATACCAATATCCGTTTAAGTAGCAGCAGTGGCGCAACTACTACTGCGGCTCCTGTTGCTGCAACTGCCCCTGGTGCCGTTCCCGCAGCAGGAGTGGCACAAACGGGATCGGATTCGGGAACGAATATCACGACAACCGATGAAGTGGTTTTTTGGGATCGTTTGGAGCAAGAGGTACGGAGTGTTTTGAGTCGACCTGAAGATCAATACCAATCATCTCCCAATGGGATGATGGGCAATGTTATGGATTCTAACGGATCAGGCAATGATGCTCAGCACAACATCTTTATCAATAAAGATGCGGGTCTGATAACCGTGACGGGAACAGGACGACAAATCAAACGTTTGGATGCGTATATGACACAGCTTGAGAAAAAGATGCAGTCTCAAGTGATGATTGATGTGAAGATGTACAGTGTCGTCTTTACCGATGGATCAACGATGGGGGTGGATTGGTCACAGATTTATGCATTGCAAAATTTTGATTTAGCGTTTGATTCAGTGATGGCTAAAAAAATTAGTACGTACAGCTCTACTCCCCTTAAAAATGGTCTTGCTATTACTAGTGGAACCCTTGATCAAAATAGCAATATTAATGCTAATATGTTTCAAGCAGCGGGGAAAATTAGTATTAATGATCTTGTGAAGTTTCTTAAAACCCAAGGGGATGTTTATTCGATCTCGAATCCCAAAATTATGACCCTGAACAATCAACCCGCCCTGATCAGTGCAGGAAATGAACTGTTTTATAAAACCATCGATACCACCACCTTAGCGGGGGGGACGACAGGGACGCAAGGGACGACCCAAAATATCAAATCGGTTTTTGCAGGGGTCTTGCTAGACATCACCCCTGAAATATCGGATGATGGGACGATACTTTTACGGATCAATCCTTCTATATCTGATACACTCAGCGCCATTAGTACCGATAACAGTGCTCGGAGTATGCCACCCGATTTAAGTCGTCGACAAGTTTCCTCAGTGGTCTCTATCCATGATGGGGAGCGGGTGATTTTGGGAGGACTCATTAATCGACGCTCCACAACTACTTCAACGAAAGTCCCTTTATTGGGGGATATTCCTTTTTTAGGGTACCTGTTTAAACAAGAAGGAACGGCGGAAAAAGTAGAGGAATTGGTTATTATCATCGAACCCCATATTATCAAACGCAGTGGTTCGACCGTAGGATTAACCGATCTTGGATATAACCGTATTAGCCCCATCGTCCGAAAAGAGGAATTACGTAAAGGGGTACAAGATCGGTTAGACGCTAATCGGATGCCCCAACCCGCTCTTGATACCAACCGTGTACCGCAACCTACCCTCGAAAACAACCGTCTTATAGCTCCTCCCCCTTTGCAACAGGGACAACGAAGGAACTTAGAGTGATTTTTACTAAGGTATTTGGTCGATGAGTCAATCATTGTTTATTAAACCCAAGGAACTGTTTATGGATGTGGTCAATCCCAAAGATTATGTCCATATTGATAGTGTCTCTAATATGTACCAAAGTTTAAAAGCAACCGTTCAAAAACCGCTGAAGATGATTTTGCTCTATGGCAGACCGGGAACGGGCAAAAGTATGTTGCTTAATAAACTCCATGCGGATCTTTCCAAGCACCAAAAAGTATTGATGATTGATATTCCCATCATTGATGAGAGCGATTTTTTGCACGTCATTGCCCACAAAATGTATGGTTATCCCCATAAAGATGCCATTACATTAACCTATTTTTTAGAGTTAGCCAAAGAGGCGAACCATTCACCCACCCCCATTGTTTTATTGGATGAAGCGCAGTTGTACAGCACTGCGTTGATGGAAAAAATACGGTTAATTTCGGATGCCCGTGCATTGAAATTTGTCATTACGCTGCACAAAACCGACGATGAAGATGTGATTGCCAAAGAGCATTTTCAAACGCGCATTTGGGAGAGCATTGAGTTGCAAAATGCTACCCCTGAAGAACTCAAAATTTACATCCAAAAAAAATTGCTCAAAGGGAATTGTTTTGATGTCGCTAATATGATCAATGACCAAAATATTCAAGACATTGCCAAATTTACCCGAGGAAATTATCGGGAAGCCAACAAGCTGATGTTTTCCCTTTTTTCGTTGTATGCGTGGTTGGAGGAGCATCAACCTAAAAAAGTGAGTTATAAAGCGTTGAAAAAAAAGTACATCGAGATGGCAGCAATCCATACGAGGTTGATCCATGCTTGATATGGATGCGCTTGAGCGTCGATGGCTTAAATACAAACTTAAGCAATCTTTTCCTTATGTGTTGTACCCTTTGGTTGTGGTAGCAGTGGGGATTGGAGGCGTTTTTCTTTTTAAAACAGTAAAGTTTTCTCCCTCTGTGGGAGTCCCTACGATTGTGCATAAAAGTGTTGAAAAAAGTGCGCCACAAAATCCCCCACCTCCCCCAATGGTCAATCATGCTGATGTCAAAAGTGAATTAGAACCCTCCATGCAGTTTGTCCAAACGCTTCCCATCCCCTCTGCGGAGGAGGAAGTCAAACCCTCTGCTCCTATGCCATCACCCCAGCAAACGCCTGTGGTCGTTAAAAAAGAGAAAGTTGTTCCCAAAAAAGAGGAGACGGTAGTAAAAAAAGAGGTTGCTGTGGTCAAAAAAGAGGTCACGCCCCCATCCCCCGTAACACCCAAAGTGAAAATAGCCAAGCCCACCAATAAACCCCCTTTGGTGTATCCTTTTGCCCAAACCAAACAACCAAATACCCTTCCTCCCCCCCCTTCGTTAAATGGTATTTCTCAAACCAGAGCTTCTAGTTCGAATCAGTATCCTGCCTCTTTGGATATTCATGAGATGGAAGATCGCTTTAAAAATAACAATAGTCCTTATGTGGGGTTGTACATCGCCCGTTATTATTATGACCATGGTAATTATAATGAGGCGTATAATTACGCACTCAAAACCAATGCGCTCAATAATTCAATGGAAGAGAGTTGGTTGTTAGTGGCTAAATCGTTGGTGAAATTGGGAAAAACCGATCAAGCCAAGCGGGCATTGCAAGTCTATGTCTCCCAATCCAATTCCGAACGGGCCAGAAATCTATTGGATAGTCTTGAGGGGGGGAATCGATGAAAAAAATCGTTTTTCTCTTTTTGGTGAGTTATGGTCTCCTGTATGCCAGTAGTGCGTCGTTGATGTATCAACTTTACCAAAAAGGGGATTATGCGGCTTCCTGTGAAGTGGGTTTTAACCATATCAAAGAGTTTCGTGCCAATGAGGGGTATCTCTCGTTATACGCTTTTTCGTGTTTAAAAGCGGATCAATTCGACCGCCTTGTCACCCCCATTGCTTTTTTAAGTAATAGCACTGAAGCGCGTGCCAATGCTTCGTATTTTTCGATGGTGTTGTTTCAAAAAGAGTTGCTCATTCACGCGTTGTACGATAATTATTCCTTAAAATCCCTCAGGTTTCCAGTAAGCTCGCATTTGCTTTCACGGGTTTTTTCCCTCTATTGTGCCCATCCCCAATCCGGATCAGCCATTAAAGAGTATACTGATCCTCTCAACCCCCATCAAACGTTTAAACTCTACCCTTTAGAGGTTAATGGAAAAAAAACGATTGCCATTGATGAGTATTACGACAAAATTTTAACGTTACATCATATCTATTAAAGGAGAACACGTATGGACCGAATTACGCAAGATTTATTAGAAAAGCATCAAATTACCCAGCTTCAAATCGACCGTCTTCTTCAGCGGGGGGTAGCTCCGGAACATATTTTAGAGACCATTACCCGTTTGGGATTTTTTTCACTCAATGCCCTTAAACGGTTTGTCGTGGAACAAATACGGTTGGGCTTCTATGAACTTTCTATTATTAAAAATTACCCCTTTTTACCTGAGGCGAATGTTTTATCTTATTTGGCGGAAGAACTTGAACTCCCTTTTTTGGATTTAGATTCCATCGATATGGATTACCGACTTACCGAAAAAATCCCTACGGTACAATTAAAGCGGTACAGTGCATTGCCCATCTCTCAAGATGATATGTATGTAGTGGTTGCATTTTCCGATCCGCTAAACATTGAAGCGCAAGAGGCAATTCAACGTATTTTTCCGCGACGATCGCTCAAAGTGGGGGTCTCGACTGAAAAACAAATTCAAGCTTATCTTTTTAAAATTGAGCTTAAAGACAGTGTCAAAGAATTGGTCAATAATATTCGTAATGAGTTACGTAACATTAAAACCATTGAGGATCAACAAGAAGCCTCCTCTATTTTGCAATTGATTGATGTTATTTTAAAAGCGTGTATCAAAGCGCGTGCCAGTGATATTCATATCGAACCTACCGAAAAAAACTGTGTGGTTCGGGGACGAATCGATGGGAAACTCACCGAAGTATTCATTTTTGATCGGGATATTTATGCCCCTTTGGCATCGCGGATGAAACTGTTGGCAAATTTGGATATTGCAGAGCGTCGTAAACCTCAAGATGGTCGTTTTTCGGCGATGGTTATGAATGCCGAATTTGATTTTCGTATCTCGACCCTCCCCATTTTGTACGGGGAATCGATTGTTATGCGGGTCTTGGATAAAACCAAGGCGTTGGTAAAGCTCGAAGCTTCAGGGATGGATTCGGATAGCTACCATAAACTTATTAAAGCCCTTGAATCTCCTTTTGGGATTATTTTGGTTACCGGTCCTACGGGAAGTGGAAAAACCACGACACTGTATGGGGCATTGAATGAGTTGCGTAATGTCGAAGATAAAGTTATTACGGTTGAAGATCCCGTTGAGTATCGGATGAATTTGATTCAACAAGTGCAAGTGAATCCTAAAGTGGGACTCTCGTTTGCCGATGCGTTGCGTTCTATTTTG
>JAVHOQ010000008.1:0-24223 GCA_036170115.1 Sulfuricurvum sp. | reverse complement strand
GGATGGCTTATTTGGAGCTTCAGAAGTTGAAGGGTGCGTAAGGTCAGATAATAATTTGGAAGGATTGTAGCGAAAAAAAAAAATCTATCCAGTCAAAAAAAGTGACTGGATTTTCGTTGTTCGTCGACCAAAGTGTCTTTTATTGACACACTTTGGCACTCTCTTTGAGTTTATCGGCATACTCTTTCATCTTGACGTAATTACTCAGTGCTTTGGCAATAATCGAAGCGTTATTATCGTAATAGGTATTATCAATAATAGGCTCTTCTACCTCAGGGACAATACATCGCTGTGGAATGGGCAAACACTTCGGAGCGCATCCACTAATACTGAAAAGTATTAAGGTTATTAAGACTATTCGCACAGGTTGCATTTTTATCTCCTCGTATTTTTTCGATATTGCGGTAAACAATTTTGTATTTTGTCTCAATTTTAGCCATCGCTTGGGGGAGTGCAGCCATTTTTTTCTCATACTCTACACGATTGCTCTCAATAATTTGGGATTGTAAAGCAAGCTGTTGCTCTACGCTGACCCGTTTAGCTTTTTCCGATGCCACATCCCCTTTGAGGGAACTGATGGAAAAATTCAAATAGCCAACGTAAGCAACCGCTGCTAAGATCAATCCCATCTTAATGGGAGAGAGGGAGGTTAATAGCCCAAACATTAGTGTGGACTATCTTTTTTAAAGCCAAAAACGGCTGCTAATCCCGCGAATAACGCACCAGTACCAATACCAAAATCTTGCATAACAAAGGGGGCATTATGGACAACCACATGCCACCCTTCTAAAAAGATAGCACTTAAAATCGAAAGTGCACCCAAAACTTTTGAAATATCAAACGTTTCGTTATCCACTTCGGTAAAAGCACTTTTAAAAAAATTGGCCATCTTAGACCGCCGTAGTAAATAGCTTTCGCTCCGCTTCACGACGCTTAACTAGGCCAGGAAGGGTTTTTCCTCCCCCTTTAACCCATTTGCCAAACTCATCGGCAGCACCTGCGTAGTCTCCAGCATTAAGTTTTTTAAGCAAAGTAGAAGAACGAAGGTTACCCGCTCCTGCATTGTACGCAAAGTCAACCAACGCATCGAATTGATTTTGATTTAAAGGTACGGTAACGGCTTTGGCTACGGCTGATTCATAACTTTTAAGGGTCTCAAGCAACATTGCTTCTCCTGTATCCAAATCGATAACAGGATCGGTCATTGCGACGTGTGTTCCATCTGGGTACAACGTTGAACCATATCCGATAGTTGCTACTCCTGCAGGACACAAATAAGGCTTAGCACTAAATCCTTCTGAAGTTTTGATTAATTCGATTACACCTTTACTTGATACCATGATTTTTCCATCCTTATATTGTTTTGAACATTCCAAAAATTAACCTCACGATAGTGTACGGTTATACTCATGCAATGTGCGTGAATAATTATAGCTCAAAAAAACTAAAGGGTATTCTCTTTTCTTTTAAAATTTTTTCAGGTTATTTGCGTAAAGTCAAGCTGTATCATTGTGAAATAAGGTAAAATTCGAGATATTTATACACACCCCAAAAAAGGATAAACAGATGATACGATATGCATTGAGTGCAATGGCACTCTTTTCGACATTGGTTTTGGCCGAACCTCTTACCCAGTTACAAGCAGTAGAAAAAGGGAAAAAGGTCTCAAGTGAATTACTTCAAACGTTAGGAAATCATTTACAAGAACGTATTCAGACTAAAGGAATTGTCAGTGGAGTCAATTTTTGTTCCCAAAATGGGTTAGTGTTAACCCAAAAAGTGGCAGAGGAGAACAATGTTACCCTGAAGCGAGTGAGTGTTCACAATCGTAATCCCCAAAATTTAGCAAGTGAAGAGGAGACCAAAATATTGGTTCGATGGAATCATCTTAAAGAAGCCAAAAAACCACTGCCTGAGTATGAAGTTATTTCACAAGCTGATGGTGGGTATCTTTATTATCAACCCATTGTGATTAAAAATCCACTCTGTTTGCAATGTCATGGAAAAAATGTGAAGCCAGCAGTTGCCAAAGCGATCAATGCGTTGTATCCTGAGGATAATGCTAAACGGTACAAAATAGGCGATTTACGCGGAATGGTAGTCGTAGGTATTCCCAAATAAGGGGTTTTTAGGGGTGGTTTGAAAATTCTCTTTCCATTTTAATTTAAGCTTAAATATTGTTTGGATACAATTCGCAACTTTTTGTAGACTTATAGGTAAGGAATGCTAATGTACGCAATCATTAAAAATGGTGGTAAACAGTACAAAGTTCAAGAGGGTGACATCCTTTTGTTCGATAAAATGGGACTTGATCCTAAGACTGCCATCGAAATCAAAGAAGTTCTTGCTGTGAATAATGGCGAACTTCGTACGGGTACTCCATTTGTAGAGGGTGCCGTTGTTATGGCCGAAGTGATCAATGAAGGTCGTGACCGTAAAGTGGTAATTTTCAAAAAACGTCGTCGTAAAGATAGTAAAGTAAAACGTGGTTTCCGTAGAGATCACACACGTGTTCGTATCACTGCGATCAACGCGTAACCGAGAGTAGGAGAATAGCATGGCTCACAAAAAAGGTCAGGGTAGTACACAGAATAACCGCGACTCAGCGGGACGTCGATTAGGTGTCAAAAAATACGGTGGTGAAGTGGTACGTGCGGGTAATATTATTATTCGTCAACGTGGAACCAAAGTTCACCCAGGTAAAAACATCGGTATGGGCAAAGATCACACTTTGTACGCATTGGTTGATGGCGTTGTTGCGTTTGAACGCAAAGATAAAAAACGTAAACAAGTTTCAGTAATACCTGCCGCTTAATTTCTCTCACCAAGCACGTTGTGCTTGGTTCTTATACTTTTTCCAAATAACAGTGCTTTTTTTAACAGTGTATTTTTGATGAATGGATCAAAATGTAATTTTAAGAAAATAACCCCTAAGGATATTCAATGTTTAATGACAGCGTAGAACTCACTCTCTCTTCTGGTAAAGGTGGCGCAGGGTGCGTTGGTTTTCGACGTGAAAAATACGTTCTTCAAGGGGGACCCAATGGGGGTGATGGTGGTAAAGGGGGCGATGTATATTTTCGAGTGGACAACAACACCCATACCCTTGCTCATTTCCAAGGGAATAAAAATCTCAAAGCAGGTAAAGGTCAACCGGGAGCGGGATCGAATATGGCGGGAAAACAGGGTGAACGTTTAGTGGTCATTGTCCCCCCTGGAACCCAAGTGGTGGATGTAGAGACGGGAGAAATTTTACTGGATTTACTTGAAGATGGAAAAGAGGTATTGTTTCTCACCGGTGGTAAGGGGGGATTAGGCAATGTTCACTTTAAATCTTCGACCAATCAAAAGCCGATGTATGCGCAACCGGGGGAACCTGAAACGGTAAGAGTGGTGAAGCTTGATCTTAAACTTATTGCCGATGTGGGATTGGTTGGATTTCCCAATGTAGGAAAATCGACCCTTATCTCAACGGTCTCAAACGCTCGTCCTGAAGTGGCAAACTATGAATTTACGACTCTCACGCCCAAACTGGGTCAAATCACCATTGATTATGATTCGTACATTATGGCAGATATTCCAGGAATTATCGGAGGTGCGTCTGAGGGTAAAGGGTTGGGGCTGAAATTTTTGCGCCATATTGAGCGTACTAAGACCCTCTTGTTTATGATTGATTTAGCCTCGTATCATGAATTACAATACCAATATGAGACCCTTAAAAAAGAGCTTGAACTTTTTTCAGCACTTTTGGCAGAACGTAATTATGCAATTGCATTGACCCGTTGTGATGCCATGAGTCCTGAAGAGGTGGTGGAAAAAACCAATCAGTTTTTAACTTTGGTTGGATTAGAGGGTGTGAACAAAAGCCGTTTTGGGTTTACTACTGAATACCCTATTTATGAACAAGAGAGTTTCGATGCAGGTTTTTATGATCAAACCTTACCTGCTTTCATCGTCCCTATCTCCTCAGCGATTAATCTTAATATCAAACCTTTGACCTATGCACTTTATCAAATGGTCGTTTCGGAGCGAAAATGAAGCGATTGGTGTTAAAAGTTGGCAGTGCCGTTTTAAGTGAACACGATCAAATCGCCAAAGAGCGGATGGGGGCGTTGGTCGATTTTATCGCTGAGTTAAAACAACAGTATGAGGTGATTTTGGTCTCCTCAGGAGCCGTTGCAGCGGGGTACACTGAGCTAAAATTGGATAAAAAAATCCTTTCCAATAAACAAGCTTTGGCCTCTATTGGTCAGCCTATTTTGATGAAAAAATACCGTAAACTTTTTGAACCACACGGTCTTATCCCCTCCCAAATCTTAGTGACAGCAGCCAATTTTAATACCCAAGAGGAGTCTCAAAAGGTAAAAGATACCATTGAAACCCTTTTAGCCCATCATGTCATTCCCATCATCAATGAAAATGATGCTACTGCCACAGAAGAGCTTGTCTTGGGGGACAATGATCAACTCTCAGCTTATGCAGCGTACCATTTTGATGCCGATATGCTGGTGATTTTATCCGATATTGATGCGTATTACACCAAAGACCCTCGAACCCACAGTGATGCGCAGGTACGTTCTCATGTTGCAGTGATTAGCCACGAGGAATTAACCAAAGAGGTAACCCCCAATCACGATTTTGCAACAGGGGGTATTGTCACCAAGCTCAAAGCCGCCGATTTTCTCCTTAAACGGGGAGGGGCGATGTTTTTAAGCAGTGGATTTGATTTGACCAATGCTCGATCCTTTCTTTTAGATCATCACCATCGCGGTGGAACGCTTTTTCAGGGGAGAAAAATATGACCCGTATCCTTTTTATGGGGACACCCCAGTATGCTACCCACATTTTGCAAACCCTTCTTAATGCAGAAGACGTTGAGGTCGTTGGGGTCTACACGCAACCCGATAAGCCCGTAGGTCGTAAAGCGATTTTAACCCCTTCGAGTGTAAAAGTTTTGGCAAACAGCCATGAAATCCCTGTGTATCAACCCAGCCGTTTACGGGATCCTCACACCATTGAGGAAGTGTTGAATATTGCGTGTGATCTTATTGTTGTTGCTGCGTATGGACAAATTTTACCTAAGGCTATTTTGGACTATGTCCCTTGTATTAATCTCCATGCTTCGATTCTTCCTGCCTATCGAGGGGCAAGTCCTATTCAGCAATCGTTGCTCAATGATGATACCCATAGTGGGGTCAGTGCCATGTGGATGGATGAGGGGTTGGATACAGGAGCCATTATTAAAATTGAACGACTCAGCGTTGACCCTGATGAGATGGTTGAATCGCTGTATGAACGACTTACTGTGATGGCATCGGCTTTGACGTTGGATGTTATCCGTCATTGGGATCGTTGTACTGCCCAAGAGCAAGAGGCATCTGCCGTATCGCACTGCAAAAAAATTGCCAAAGCGGATGGATTAATTGCCTTTGAAAATGCCAAAGAGATCCATAATCGTTACCGCGCTTTTACCCCATGGCCAGGTATTTTTACCCAATCTGGATTGAAAATTAAATCCATGATGTTTGAAGAGGGTGAAAGCATTGGGAACGCAGGGGAGATTATTACTGTGGATGGTAGAGGGATTGTTGTTCAATGCACCCAAGGATCCCTTCGTTTGATAACGTTGCAAGCCCCATCCAAACAAGAGACATCGGCGATAGATTATTTACGTGGAAAACGATTGAGCTGTGGAAATAGTCTGGTTTGATACAATTAACTCAACGCAACGTTATGTTGTTGAGGGGTTAAAAAATGGGACGTTAATGCCTCCCGTTTGCGTGGGTGCTACGCTCCAAACGGAGGGATATGGATCACGCGGAAATCACTGGATTGGTCAAGAGGGAAATCTTTTTATCTCGTTAGCACTGAAGCGTGAGGCTTTGCCTCATGATTTACCCTTAGAATCTTCGTCAATCTATTTTGCCATGATTTTGAAAGAACTGTTAACGGAGTTAGGGTCTCAAATATGGCTTAAATGGCCCAATGATTTTTATTTGGAAGACCAAAAAGTAGGGGGCGTTATCACCGCAGTTGTGGGAAAATCGCTGGTGTGTGGTATGGGATTAAACCTTCAACACGCGGTGGAAAATTTTGGGGTTAGTGATATTAGCATGATGCCTCAAACGTTAACCCCTCTTTATCTGAATCGTTTGGAAAAGTACCCCTCTTGGAAGCAGATATTTAGTAAATTCGAGATAGAATTTGAAAGAAGTAAATCTTTTTCAACCCACTCCATTATGAACACAATGATTAATTTACAAGACGCTATTTTATTGACAGATGGCTCTCTTGAATGTAACGGACAAAGGATATTTAGCCTACGATGAGCGAAGTAATTGTAATTGCAAACCAAAAAGGGGGCGTTGGTAAAACAACGACCGCGGTTAATTTAGCTGCCTCGTTGGCAGTCGCGGGTAAAAAGGTATTATTGATTGATGCTGATCCTCAAGCGAACGCAACGACATCCTTGGGGTATCATCGTAATAATTATGAGTTTAATATTTATCATGTTTTGATTGGTGCCAAAAAGTTACGAGAAATTATTTTAAAAACACAACTCCCTAAGCTTTTCATCGCCCCTTCCAATATCGGTTTAGTAGGGATTGAAAAAGAGTATTATGATACCGATAATTCCAAAGGGCGAGAGCTTATTTTAAAACGTGCTATTGCCCAAGTTAAAGAAGAATATGACTATATTATCATTGATTCTCCTCCTGCTCTTGGGCCTATGACCATTAATGCCCTTTCTGCGTCTAATTCGGTGATTATCCCCATCCAATGCGAATTTTTTGCCCTTGAGGGGTTGGCCCAATTGCTCAATACGGTCAAGCTGGTACGCAAAACCATTAATCCAAAGCTTAGTATTAAAGGGTTTTTACCCACCATGTACAGCGCTCAAAATAATTTGTCTCGACAGGTTTTTGCCGATTTGCAACAACATTTTCACAGTAAACTGTTTAAATCGGATGAAAATACTTTTATTGTTATTCCTCGTAATGTTAAGTTGGCAGAATCTCCCAGTTTTGGAAAGCCTGCTATTTTGTATGATGTTAAATCAGCAGGTTCTTTGGCGTACCAAGATTTGGCGTACGCTATCATCGCATAAAAAGGATTTTTATGGCAAAAGCAACGGTATTAGGGCGTGGTTTAGGGGCGTTATTGAGTGAAATTGATGAAGCATACCAAAATGAACTTCCAACCCGTGCAGGGGTTGATGACCTCCTCTTATCCAAAATTCGTCCTAATCCGTATCAACCACGCAAACATTTTGATCCTGAATCCTTAGCCGAACTTTCTGAGTCCATTAAAACGTATGGATTATTACAACCCATTGTGGTCAAAGAAGATATTGATGGGTATGTGATTATTGCGGGTGAACGACGGTTCCGTGCCAGTAAGTTAGCCAAACTCAAAACGATCAAAGCGATTGTTGTTTCAGTAAACAATGAGCAAATGCGTCAACACGCTCTTATTGAGAACATTCAACGCGATGAACTCAATGCTATTGATTTGGCGCAAGCCTACCAAGAATTGATTGATGTCCATCAGTTAACCCATGAACAGCTTTCCTCAACGGTGCATAAAAGTCGTACCCAAATTACCAATACGTTGCGATTATTGCAATTGGGAGAAAAAGGGAGAAAAGCGATCGTGGAGGGGAAAATCTCTGCGGGTCATGCAAAAATCATTGTAGGGGTGAGTGAAAAAGAGCAAGCCCTCTTGATTGACTCGATTGTGGGGCAGAAACTAAGTGTCCGTGAGGTAGAAAAACTGGTAAAAAACATGAAGACACCTGAACGTATTCCTGCTACTCCTTTGGAAACTTCAGTTGATCTTCATTTTGAAAAATTACAATCTCAGTTGGCTCAGATGGGCTTAAAAACCTCTAAAAAAGGGTCAAAACTAATGATCAACTTTAAGGATAATGACCAAATTGATGCTTTTTTATCCACACTTATTGGTATAAAACATTCCGTTTAACTGTCCCTTCAATTTAAGAGTTGTATAATCCCAATAACTTTTAGGAGGTGGTATGTTAGATATAAGTCCGATGCTGTTAGTCAGCACCCTGATTGTCTTCCTTGTCCTGATTGCTGTGTTAAATAGTTTGCTTTATAAACCTCTTTTTAGCTATATGGAAAAAAGGGATGCAGATATTAAAAAAGATCTTGATGAAGTTGGTAACAACGATTCTGAGATTGCTGCATTTCATGCCCAAGCTGAAAAGATTATTAGTGATGGCAAGTTGCAAGCGCACGCGATGAGAGAAAAAGTTGTTATGGAGACCAAGCTTTTGGTGAGTAGCAAAATTGAAGCAAAACGTGCTGAACTAGCGTTAGAGTATGCTAAGTTCGAAGAGGCGATGGCTGAAGAGCGTTCACAATTGAGTGAGGCACTTCGTCTGGAAGTACCTAAATTTCAAGCGGCAGTTTCTGCTAAGCTTCATCAGATATAAGGAGAGACTATGGGTAAAATAGTAATAACTGTCTTTGTTCTTAGTGCGTATCTCTTTGGAGCGGATGCTGGACATGAGGGTTCAACGGATATTGTTCAACGAACCATTAACTTCCTTATCTTTGTGGGTATTCTTTACTACATTTTGGCGGAACCCATCAAAAATTATTTTGGGGGTCGAAGTGCTGGTATCGCGAGTGAACTTGATAAAGTTCAAGAACGTCTTCGTGAGTCTAAGCATCTTAAAGAGGCTGCAGAGTTAAAAGTTGAAGAAGCAATTCATTTTGTGAATGAACTTAACGAAGCAACGAAGAGAGAATGCAAAATTTTGAGTGAAAAAATCATTGCTCAAGGTGAACAAGAGAGCGATTTGATCGCAAAGCAAAGTAATGCTTTGATGGACCTTGAAAAACGTCAAATGGTTCGTAGTGTAGTGAGTAAAATCATGGTAGATGTTATGTCTGCAAGTGATGAAAGCATGAACAGTGATGCGATGATTGAAATTTTGAAAAAGAAGGTGGCGTAAATGAAGCAAGAGATGATTGCTAAACGTTACGTTAAGTCGCTTGTTTCATTGTTAGATCCTGCGTCATTGGATAATACTGCAGAACTTTTTGATGTGTTGGCAACCGCCTTTAGCAATTCAAAATTTCTTCAAATTATGAATAGCAATGATATTGCGACCTCTATTAAAACAGACCTGATTTTAGGGATGGTAGAGACCGTTCATAGCGATGAGATGAGTAATTTCATTAAGCTTTTAGGTGAAAATGGACGTTTAGTATTAATTCCAGCTATTGCACAAGAATTAAAACGTCAAATTGGAGCCATGAAGCGTGTGTATAATGGTCGAATTTACAGTGTTTCCAATATGGATCAAGCTGCGATTGATGCTATTGCCAATGATTTAGGCTCTAAAATGGGAGCTTCTATCTCTTTGAGTTTTGTAGAATCAGTGTGTGATGGTATTCGTGTTGTTGTGGATGGACTGAATGTTGAAATTGATTTTTCAAAAAGTCGTCTTAACGCACAAATAACAGAACATATTTTAAAATCAATTTAACCCTCGCGAAAGGAGAAACTAGTGGTAGCAAAAGTACAAGCGGATGAAATCAGTTCGATCATCAAAGAACGAATTGAAAACTTCGAACTGAATGTAGATATTAATGAAACTGGTAAAATCATCTCATATGGAGATGGAATTGCTCAAGTCTATGGTCTTAATAATATTATGGCCGGTGAAATGGTTGAATTTGAGGATGGGACACAAGGTCTTGCCATGAATCTTGAAGAGAACAGCGTGGGGATTGTTGTTCTTGGACGTGCTAAATTGCTTCGTGAAGGGATGAGCGTTAAGCGTCTTGGACGTTTATTGGAAGTTCCTGTTGGTGAAGCTCTTCTTGGTCGTGTTGTCAATGCTTTGGGCGAGCCAATTGATGGTAAAGGTCCTATTGAAACGACTCAAACCCGTTTTATTGAGGAAAAAGCTCCAGGGATCATGGCTCGTAAATCGGTACATGAACCAATGGCAACTGGGATTAAGGCAATTGACTGTCTTGTTCCTATCGGGCGAGGTCAACGTGAGTTGATTATCGGTGACCGTCAAACAGGTAAAACAACGGTTGCTTTGGATGCTATTATCAATCAAAAAGGTAATGGTGTTGTTTGTATCTATGTAGCTATTGGTCAAAAAGAGTCAACAATTGCACAAGTTATGCGTCGTCTTGAAGAAGCAGGGGCAATGGAATATACTATTATCGTTTCTTCATCGGCGTCTGAATCAGCCGCGTTACAATTCCTTGCTCCGTATGCGGGTGTGACCATGGGTGAATACTTTCGTGACTCTGGACGTCATGGTTTGATCGTTTATGATGATCTTTCCAAACACGCAGTAGCGTATCGTGAAATGTCATTGATCCTTCGTCGTCCTCCAGGTCGTGAAGCGTATCCTGGGGATGTTTTTTATATCCACTCCCGTTTGTTAGAGCGTGCAGCGAAAGTAAATGATGAGTTGGGTGCAGGTTCATTGACCGCATTGCCCATTATCGAAACACAAGCGGGTGACGTCGCGGCGTATATCCCAACCAACGTTATCTCAATTACCGATGGTCAAATTTTCTTAGAAACCGATTTGTTTAATGCGGGTATCCGTCCTGCGATTAACGTGGGTCTTTCGGTTTCTCGTGTTGGGGGTGCTGCACAAATTAAAGCAACCAAACAAGTAGCAGGAACCTTGCGTCTTGATTTGGCACAATACCGTGAGCTTCAAGCGTTTGCTCAATTTGCTTCTGATTTGGATGAAGTAAGCCGTAAGCAACTTGAGCGTGGTCAACGAATGGTCGAAGTATTGAAGCAACCTCCGTATTCTCCAATTCCGGCTGAAAAACAAGCCTTAATTGTTTTTGCAGGGAATGAAGGGTATCTTGATGATCTTCCTGTTTCAGCGGTCGTTCAATTTGAAGCAGATCTCTATCCATTTATTGATGCAAGTTACCCAAAAATTCTTGAAAACATCCGAACAACATCAAAAATTGATGATGAGACCATGGGGATGATGAAAAAAGCGATCGAAGAGTTTAAAACTACTTTCGTTCAAGCATAAGGATTTTTAATGGCTAACTTGAAAGAGATTCAACGACAGATTAAGAGTGTTTCTAACACGCAAAAAACAACGCGTGCGATGAAGCTTGTCTCTACGGCGAAACTTCGCCGTGCAGAAGAGCTTGTGAAACGTTCACGTCTGTTTGCTCAAAAAACGAATCAAGTGATAGCTGAAATCGCAAGCCGCATACATTGTAATAAAGTTGGCGGAATTGAGAGTCGTTGTTTTATTCAAAATGATGCGCCAAAAACAATTGATATTATTTTTGTTACAGCCGATAAAGGTCTTTGCGGTGGGTTTAATATGCAAACGATCAAAGCGGTTAGACGCTTGATGGCTGAGTATAAAAATAAAAATGTCTCTATTCGTATTCGTGGTATCGGTAAGAAAGGGATTGAGTATTTTACTTTTAATCAAGTTGAATTGCTTGATGCGGTGAAAAATCTCAGTTCAGCTCCTGATATGCAACGTTCAAGTGAATTTATGACACGATCAATTAAAGATTTCAATGATGGTATTGTAGATGCGGTCTATCTTGTGTATAACGGGTATAAAAACATGATTACCCAAGAGTTGCATATTAAGCGGCTTTTACCGGTAATGATTGAAGATTTTGATTGTGAAAAAGCAAATAATAATGTCCTTGAGTTTGAAGCGTTTGATGAAGAGAAAATGCTTGATTCATTGATGACAAAATATGCTGAGTACAATATGTATTATGCACTCATTGATTCAGTCGCAGCAGAGCATAGTGCGCGTATGCAAGCCATGGATGCAGCAACAACAAATGCGAAACAAATGGTCAAATCGTTGAATGTTAAGTTTAATAAAGCGCGACAAGAAGCGATTACGACGGAACTTATCGAGATAATCAGCGGCGTCGAGTCGATGAAATAAGTATGGAGGAAAGAATGATTGGTAAAATTGCTCAAGTAATTGGTCCGGTTGTTGACGTTGATTTTGAAGGTTATTTACCTGCAGTCAATGAAGCGATCGAAGTAAATGTTAGTGTGGAAGGGAATACAACACGTCTTGTGTTGGAGGTAGCCGCACACCTTGGTAATGGTCGTGTACGTACTATTGCTATGGATATGTCTGAGGGGTTGGTTCGTGGAATGGCGGCAACTGCTACGGGTAATCCAATCAAAGTTCCTGTGGGTGAAAAAGTTCTTGGGCGTATTTTCAATGTTATCGGTGAAACTATTGATGGCGGTGAGCAAATTACCGATTGTGATACATGGTCAATTCACCGTGATCCTCCACCATTGATTGAACAAAGCACTAAAACAGAGATGTTTGAAACGGGTATTAAAGTAGTTGATCTTTTGGCTCCGTACTCCAAAGGGGGTAAAGTAGGACTCTTTGGTGGTGCGGGTGTTGGTAAGACCGTTATTATTATGGAATTGATCCACAACGTGGCGCATGGGCACGATGGTCTTTCTGTTTTCGCCGGTGTTGGTGAGCGTACACGTGAGGGGAATGACCTTTATCACGAGATGAAAGAATCCAGCGTTTTGGACAAAGTAGCTCTGTGCTATGGTCAAATGTCAGAACCACCAGGAGCGCGTAACCGTATCGCGTTGACAGGTATCACCATGGCAGAATATTTCCGTGATGAAAAAGGGCTTGATGTATTGATGTTTATCGATAATATCTTCCGTTTTGCACAATCAGGTTCTGAAATGTCAGCACTTCTTGGACGTATCCCCTCAGCGGTTGGTTACCAACCAACATTGGCGCGTGAAATGGGTGCATTGCAAGACCGTATCACATCAACCAAAAAAGGTTCAATCACGTCCGTTCAAGCGGTATACGTACCTGCAGATGATTTGACCGATCCTGCACCTGCATCCGTATTTGCTCACCTTGATGCGACAACGGTTCTTAACCGTAAAATCGCTGAAAAAGGGATCTATCCTGCGGTTGACCCATTGGATTCAACGTCACGTATGCTTGACCCCCAAATTATTGGTGAAGAGCATTACAATGTAGCACGTGGTGTTCAAAAAACACTTCAAAAATACAAAGATTTGCAAGATATTATTGCGATTCTTGGTATGGATGAGCTTTCGGAAGAAGATAAATCGGTTGTTGAACGCGCACGAAAAATTGAAAAATTCCTTTCTCAACCGTTCTTTGTTGCGGAAGTATTTACTGGTTCTCCAGGAAAATATGTTTCTCTTGAAAATACCATCAAAGGGTTTAAAGGTATTTTAAACGGCGATTACGATCATTTACCAGAAGGTGCCTTCTATATGGTGGGTGACATGAATGAAGCAATCGAAAAAGCCGCTAAAATGAAAAGCAAGTAATTGCTTTTTAAAGGAATGAAATGGATGCTCTAAATTTAGAAGTGCTAACGCCAAGTGGCCCTATCTTCAATGGTCCTGTTATGAGTGTAACGGTTCCAGGTGAAGAGGGCGAATTTGGTGTTCTTGCAGGACACGTAGCCTTGACAACACTCCTCAAAGCGGGAGTCGTTGATGTTGTCAAAGAAGATGGTAAAAAAGAGTCCATTGTGGTTAACTGGGGTGTTATTCAAGTTGCAAATGGTAAAGTAATCGTCTTAGTTGATGGTGCCGTTGCGATTCGAGGTGATAGTGAGAGTGGAATCGCTCTTGCTCTTGAAGAAGCCAAATCTCTTATTAGTGGGATTGCCGATTCTCATGCTATGATTGCTTCGGTCTCTGCCCGTTTGGAATCCGCAGCGCATTCGTATAGTCACTAAAAAAGTTATGTTTAATACACTTTCTCTCTTTATTGCAAAAAGTCACCCAGTTAGTTTGGGTGTCTTAATCATTCTCTCTCTCTACTTTATTGTGATTAACTGGATTTTTATTTACCGTTGGTTTTTTTTAGATAAATGGATCAATGTTGAAAACAAAACCCTTGAAGCATTATTGATGGGGGCTGATCGCCTAAGTGAGACTTCATTTTTGTTTCACTTTGTTAAAACAGCAACTTCTTTAACGCAATCACTTTTCGATTTAACCTACTATGCTGCTACTAAAGAAGCGACCAAAGGGTTAACAGCCTTGTCTGTGGTTGCATCAACGACCCCTTTTATTGGTTTATTTGGGACGGTTATCTCTATTTTGGATACTTTTAAGCACATTGGTGGTTCTGCGGGAACAACCAGTATTATTGCTGTGGGAGTATCTGATGCCCTTGTCTCGACTGCTTCGGGTATTTTTGTGGCAATTTTTGCTTATACGTATCATCAAATGTTAAAACGACGTTCCTTTGATGTGGTAACGGTCATACGGATGCAAAGCGATACACTTCTTTCAAGAAAAGGGTAAAAATGATTGATTGGGATGAAAAACCTGAATTAAACATTACCCCCTTGGTGGATGTAATGTTAGTCTTATTGGCAGTATTGATGGTTATTTCTCCGACGATTATCTACGAGGAATTGATTAAACTACCCAAGGGATCTGCCCAAACAGAAATCAAAGAAAAAAAAGCAATAGAGATTGTTATTACAGATACTAAACGTATTACGGTCAATAAAAAACCGTTTGAATTTGATACCTTTAGTGATAATTTTGCCCTTTTTTCCAGTGAATTTCCGCGTGAGAGTGTGGTGCGCATTAGTGCCGATCATGGATTGGATTATGGAGACGTGATGGGAGTGATCAGCGGCGTTAAACGTGCAGGTTTGACCAATATCTCTCTTGCAACGAGTAATTAGTATTTATATGTGGATAGGTAATAAACGTCTTTTCTTTCTGAGTGGAATTGCTTCTTTTGGATTATTTTTTATCGCACTGGCAGTTATCCTCTGGCAAGCAAGTCTCATGGTTCCTCCCATTATGTACTCAGCGTCTAAGGGTACCTTTGTTGCCATTTCGTTGGAAACGTCTTCCTCTCCGAGCAAAGCAAAAGTCTCAATGCCATACGAAAAGCCACAAGAAAAAGCAAAAGAAAAACCCGAAGAGAAACAACAAGAAAAAGTCAAAGAGAAAGCACACGAAAAAGTCGTTCAAAAAGAGCGTGAGACCAAAAAAGAAGAAAAGATTCAGCCCAAAAAAGCGATAACACCTCCATCTCCTCTCCCACAAGAGAAGAGTCCAAATGGTAAAATTAAAGCGGCAGAACCTAAAATTAATGATCTTTTCGCAACGGTCAAAACCGTCCATCCCCCTAAACCTACCCAAAAAAACAGTAGTGAATTGGCTGCATTAAACGCATTGGAAAAGCAAGTTCTCTCCTCGAAGCGATCGTCCCAGTTATTTGAAAAAGCGAAAAATTTTCAGTTGGCTAAATCAAGTGTGAAGTTTATCAATAAAGGGTCAGGTGGTCCTATGGTAAATGAGTATTATGCTAAAGTGCAAAAAGTCATCTATGCTAATTTTCATCCTGTAACAGGGACGCAAGGATTTAAGGCAGATGTCCTTATGGTCTTGACCTCTGAGGGGAAACTAACCTCTTTTCGAGTGGTCAATTCTTCAGGAAACAATCTTTTTGATGCGGAGTTAGAGTTGTTAAATGAACGGTTAAAACACGTTATTTTACCCAAAAATCCGACGGGACAATCAGCTACGTTTGAAATTATTTTGAGTGCTAAGGAGTAAAAATGCGCTATTGGATCGTACTAATTTTTCTATCGTTGAGCCTGTGGGGAGCAGATACTACCCTTGAAGTGACCAAAGCGGTAGGGGATGAGCGTCTTCCTAATCTTGTTATCGAAAACAGCAGTGGTGAATTAGAACTTGATGGACAAAAATTTCATAAAATGATCAGTGCCGATATGAAAGTAATTGCGTTATTTGATGTCAATGATAGCTATGCAGAACAACCTTTTGAGCGTGCCATCAATCGTAGCGATATGGGGTATACCCTTCGTTATCGTTTGAGTAATGACGGAAGTGGTGGGTATAAAGCGGATGTTCGTTTACTTCAAAATAATGACAACCTTTTTGCCAAAACCTATTTTTTAAAACAACAAGAGATGTTGGTCTTTTTAGCCCACTCCATCGCGTATGATATTAATACCAAGATGGGTGGCACTCCCGTCGAGTGGATGAAGCGCAAAGTGTTATTGGTACGATCCAAAGGGGCAAGACATTCAGAAATTATTGCCGCTGATTATACCCTTGCCTATCAACGGGTGATATTAAGTGGGGGGATGTACGGCTTTGCTAAATGGGCTAATCGGGAACAAACTGATTTTTATTATACCTCTTTGAGTGATTTTTCCCCTACGATTTATCGGGTTAATTTGGCATCAGGGGCTAAAACCTTTGTGGTCTCTTCTGATGGGATGGCGGTATGTTCGGATGTGAGTGAAGATGGGACGAAATTACTTTTAACCTTAGCCCCTAAAGGGCAGCCTGATGTGTACCTCTATAATTTGGTGACCAATGAGAAAAAAAGGGTTACTGATTATTCTGGAATTGATGTAAATGGTCAGTTTATGGACAATGACACCATCGCTTTTGTCTCGAACCGTTTTGGAAAACCCAATGTTTTTGCAAAGAAAATGGGAAGTTCTGCAGTGACCCAACTGCTATTTGAGGGGAGAAACAACTCCTCTTTTAGTGCCTATCACCAATTTTTGGTCTATAAAACACGGGATGAGGGGGGATCGTTCGATCTGCATTTGGTATCTTTGAATAATAATGGAATTAAACAGCTCACAACCAGTGGAAATAATGATTATCCTCGATTTTCGTATGATGGAGAAGCAATTTTACATATCAAGCAAGAGGGTTCACGAAGCTTGGTCGGGATTATCCGATTGGGATTAAATAAAAGTTTTACTTTCCCCTTGACTATTGGACGAATTCAGTCACTGGATTGGTGATTTACTTTTTTTTGGCTATACTTTAACGTAAATACTATTCTTAGGAGCTTTCAATGAAACGTGTTGCCTATATGAGTGCAGTTTTAGGATTATTAGTGTTTGGAGGTTGTTCAAAACAGCCAACAATTGATACAACAGTGAATGATCATCCAGCGCAAAATACTGCAGTCATCGCCCCTGTTACGAACGCGAACCCAGTTGACACAGCTGCTGTTAACAGTGCCGATGTTAAAACGGTTAGTAGTGTCTTGTTTGATTTCAATAAATTTGACGTTCGTCCTGATATGCAAGCAGTTGTGAAAACTGATGGTGAATTGGTGAAAAACAAACCCGTTAAACTTGAGGGTAACTGTGATGAATTTGGTAGTGATGAGTACAATCTTGCCTTAGGATTGAAACGTGCTAATGCGGTGAAATCAGCATTGGTCGAAGAAGGTGTTAATGCAGACTCTATTAGTATGACCAGTTTGGGGGAAAGTAATCCTGTGTGTACGGAAAAAACACAAGAGTGCTGGGCTAAAAATCGTCGTGTTGAACTCAAGCTTCCCTAAATGCGTGTTGTTCTAACCATTTTATTTCTCTCCTCTTTTTTACGTGCAGAAGAGCCTTCCGCCGTTGGGGCGGGAGATCTTAATAATCCCAACCCATACGGCCGTACGCGAGAAGAGAAACTTTTTTTTGAGAATAAAAAAGAGATTCAAGGGATTGCGAGTAAAAACAGTTTGCAAAATGCTAAAGTTGAGTCGGTTGCTGAACGCTTAGATGGGATACAAGCGGTTATTGAAGGGCTTGCGCAATCTCAAAATGAACATACCCTCATCCTAAAAAAGATCACTGATTCTTTGAGTGACCAAAATAGATCCCAAAAAATTGACACCCTCATCAATCAAAATAATACGGATGGTGAAAATATTATCCGTTTAAAATCCCTTATTGAAGAGTTGTCACAGACCGTAGATGGAATCAATAATACGTATGTGAGCAAAGAAGAATTTGCTGCTCTTATGAAGCAGTTGAAGATTGCCATGCCAGCTTCATCTTCGTCTAAAGCAGTTGCTAGTGCCAAGACAGCTACCAAAGTGGACAATGCAACGCTTGAAAAAGAGGGTAAAAAACTTTTAAGTCAAAAAAACTATCCCCAAGCACAAGAAGCTTTTGAAGCGATGATTCAAAAAAAGTACAAATCTCCTGAGGCTAATTTTTGGTTAGGAGAGATCTATTTTGATCAACAACAGTACAAAGAGGCGATTGGGTATTATAAACAAAGTGCCTCTGAAAATGAGAAAACCTTGATTATGCCCACTCTTTTGCTGCACAGTGCCATCTCAATGGAAAAAATGGGAGATGTCGCCAAAGCAAGAGATTTTTATGGGGCAACGGTTGCGCGCTATGCAGGTTCGGGTGCAGCGATGGAAGCCTCAAAAAGGCTCTCTAAGTTGAAATAGTTATGGATGGCTCTTCAGGCTATCTATAGCTAAATATGTTAAAATCGCGTTATCTTAAAATTTGTAAGGCAGATCAATGGCAATTGAAGCAAATCAGATCGTTTCGATCGAGTATGAAGTTCGCGATGGAGCGAGTGTGGTAGACAGCAATGTCGGTGGTCAACCCTTGGTATTTATGTTTGGAAAAGGGCAAGTTATCCCTGGATTAGAAAATGGAATTGCCAATATGAACATGGGTGAAAAAGCCGATGTATTGGTAAAAGCATCTGATGCCTATGGCGATTACAATGAAGAGGCACAACAAGAGCTTCCTCGTGAACAATTTGCAGGACTTGATTTGAATGTTGGTATGACATTGTACGGTCAAGGTGAAGATGGTGGAACGGTGCAAGTTATCGTTAAAGCTATCACTGATGAGAGTGTTGTGATCGATTTTAATCACCCTCTTGCAGGCAAAGATTTGATGTTTACGGTAACAGTTCAAGCTGTTCGTGATGCAACTGCTGAAGAAGCAATGAGCGGTATTCCTGCTGAAAATGCTGTTGAAGATAGCGGATGTTGCGGAAGCGGTGGTAACCACGGCTGTGGATGTCACTAATTTTTTAACAGCCTCAAGCGCCTCGCTTGAGGCGTTTAAAACCGCTAATTTATTAAAAGGTTTATCGGTGAGTGCCATAATTATTGGTGCTCGTGGAACGGGTAAGCGAACTCTTGCTCGTTATATTTTACCTCATGCTCCTGTCGTTGATGCCCAAAATTTTGATGAACTTCTCGATGCGTTGGAAAAAAACAGTGCCGTCATTGTCCACAAAATTGATGATATTCCCAATTTAAAACGGTTTGAAGAGACCCTAAGTCGCACCAAAACACGCATTATTGCAACCGGTGAGTACCGTTTTTCACCTGAACAATTAGAAAATATTTTTTCTATCCGCCTTGTGCTTCCCCCTTTGAGTGAACGTCTTGAAGATACTCAGGCTTTATGTTTATTATTTGCCAAAGAGGCACAAGAAGTATTGGGCATACCCTCCCCCATTAGTGTCGATTTTTCCCCCGATGCGCGGGATAACTCCCTTTCATTACGACGACAAGTCTACCTTCAATCGTTACTTAGTAGTATTGGCGAAGAGGATATTATGACGATTATGGAGGGATTTTTGGTTCAAAAATTGGGGGGAAATAATGATTATCGACGTTTTTTACCCCTTTTTGAAGTTCCCCTCATCAAAGCGGGGATGAAACGGTTTAAATCTCAATTGCAACTAGCCGATAAATTAGGACTTAATCGTAACACCCTACGTAAAAAAATAGCCGATCACGCCGCGTACCATTTAGAAATAAAGGAGTAATAGATGTCAAAAAAAATAGCAATGATCTTCCCCGGGCAAGGTTCTCAAAGTATAGGGATGGGAAAATCGTTTTACGAAAACAGTGAATTGGCCCGTGAAATGTTTCACAAAGCAGGAGAGCGTATCGGAGTTGATTTTAGTCAACTGCTCTTTGAAGAAAATGAGCAAATCAATGAGACAGCCTACACCCAACCGGCTATTTTGTTGGTTTCTATCATTGCGTACGCACTCTTTCAAGAGGCACATCCTACCCAAGCGACCCTCTTTTTGGGACACTCGTTGGGTGAATTTAGCGCGCTGTGTGCTTCAGGCGCACTTGATTATGTTGATGCGGTCGAATTGGTGCATCAGCGCGGAAAACTGATGCAAGCGGCGTGTGCCGATGTGGATGCAGGGATGATGGCTATTTTGGGACTGGAGGATGCGGTGGTAGCCGACCTTTGTACCCAAGCGCAGAGTGAGGGTAAACAAGTATGGCCGGCTAATTTTAACCAAAACGGTCAATTGGTCGTTGCAGGGATCAAAGAAGATCTACGGAGTATGGAGAGTGTTTTCAAAGGCGCAGGAGCCAAGCGGGCGTTATTGCTCAATATGTCCATTGCCAGCCACTGTCCGCTCCTCTCTAGCGCGATGGAACCCTTGGGAAAAGCGATGGAAACGATGGTGCAAGAGAATTTTTCTGCCCCGATCGTCTCTAATGCTTCAACCCAAAAATACGCAACCAAACACGAGGCGATTGAACTGCTCAAAGTTCAACTCATTCAACCGGTGCAATACAAGCAATCAATTGAAGCCATCGCCGATGAGATCGATGTGATGATTGAATTTGGGAATGGTGCGGTGCTTAAGGGGTTGAATAAACGCAATGCACCCAACGTAGAGACCCTTAATGTATCGGATATGGCAACCCTTGAAAAGGTGTGTGAAGCACTCGCATGAAGGTAGCGTTGATCCAATTCTCCCCCCAACTGAACCGTTCTAATTTGGAACGGGTTGTGGCATCTGTAGAATTCCATCCCCAAGCAGACGTAATCCTTTTTCCCGAACTGGCATTGAGTGGCTATTTGCTCAAAGATAAATTGTTTGAAGATGCGTGGAACAGTGAAGAACTCTCCCTCTTAGCACAGGCTAGTCTGACGTGCGATATTGCCGTAGGTGCAGCGATGTGGGATGAGGGAAAAGTCTATAACAGTGCATTGTACTTTTCCCAAGGAGCGTTACTCCATATTCACCATAAAAATCATCTCCCGACCTATGGGATGTTTGAAGAGGGGCGTTATTTTGCCCAAGGGGAGTCGATAAACGCCTTTGAAACCGTGCATGGTTCATGTGTGATGGTGGTCTGTGAAGATGTGTGGCGGGCGGAGACCTTCGCCCATATTGCCCTGTTGGAGGTGGATATTATTTACGTTCTAGCAGCTTCGCCCGCGCGGGATTTTAGGGATGAGGGATTAATGATTACTGCTCAGTGGGATGCGTTGTTGAAATCCTTGGCATTATTGACCAAAGCGTATGTGGTCTTTGTTAATCGTGTTGGATTTGAAGATGGATTGGGTTTTTGGGGGGGAAGTCGTGTAATTACCCCAACGGGGGAGTGTGAGTATGAACTGCCTTTGTTTGAGGAAGCCTCTCGCGTCGTTGAGTTGAACCACGGTTTGTTAAAAGTAGAGCGATACATCGCTAAAAATAGTTAAGGAATAACCAATGAAAATAGCCATTATGGGTGCGATGCGCGAAGAGATTGCCCCAATTTTAGAACACCTCGAATCGTACAAGACCCTTGAACACGCAGGGAATGTTTTTTATACGGGTCACTATGCAGGTCATGAATTGGTTTTAGCCTATTCCAAAATTGGAAAAGTGTTTTCTGCGATCACCGCTTCGGTGATGTGTGAGCGTTTTGGGATTGATGCCCTTTTGTTTAGTGGTGTTGCTGGGGGGATTAGTCCTGAGCTTAAGATTGGTGATGTGATTATGGCCAGCCAATTGTGCCAACACGATGTGGACATTGTCGCTTTTGGTCACCCGTATGGATTTATCCCTGAGGGAACCTTGATGGTACCGACCGATCCAGATTTACGCTCTTTAGCCTCCGAAGTGGCGATTGATATGGGGGTCGATCTTTATGAGGGGATTATCGCTACCGGAGATCAATTTGTCGCCAGCAGTGAACGAAAATCGTGGATTCACGAAACCTTTAACGCCGATGCACTAGAGATGGAGGGGGGAAGCGTTGCGTGCGTGTGTCACAATTTCGGTGTCCCTTGTTTCGTCCTCCGCGCCATTAGTGATACGGCCAATGGGGAAGCCAGTGAGGATTTCGATGCGTTTTTGCAAACCTCAGCGGCGGTCAGTGCAACGTTCATTTTAGCGATGGTACACCGTCTTGGCCATTAAACTCAGCAAAAAAATCATGAGCCAAATTGGGAAAACCAATGCCACTTTTGGACTCATTCAAGAGGGGGATAAAATCCTTGTGGGGCTAAGTGGGGGGAAAGATTCCCTCACGATGATCCATGCGATGATGGAGCAACAGCGTCGCGCCCCGTTTGCTTTTGAGATTATTGCGGTGACGGTGACGTATGGAATGGGGGAAGATTTAACCGCATTGCGTGACCATTGCGCAGAGCATGGTATCCCGCATCGTATTTATGAGACCAATACCTACGAAATTGCCGAAGAAAAAATCCGTCAAAACTCCTCTTTTTGCAGTTTTTTTTCCCGTATGCGACGGGGTGCTTTGTACAGCGTTGCCAAAGAGTATGGGTGCAATAAAGTCGCCTTAGGTCACCATCTCGATGATGCGGCGGAGAGCTTTTTTATGAACATGATCTACAACGGTCACTTGCGCGCCCTTGCCCCCAAATACCAAGCCGGCAATGGTCTCATCGTCATTCGTCCCCTTATTCAATTACGTGAACGTCAATTGTCTGCGTGTGCATTGGACAATGGTATGCCCACCATCGGAGATGAAGCGTGTCCTTCGATGCGTTTTGATGTCAAAATGCCCCATGCGCGTGCGAGCATGAAAACCATGTTGCACGAAATGGAAGCCAAATATCCCGACATCTTTGTGTCGATCAATTCCGCGTTTGGTCATATCAGTGAGGATACTTTTTTTGATCCTGCGCGTTGGAATTGCTAAAGTAGCTTATTTTTTGAAGGAATAGAAATGGATAAATTGCGCTCAATGTTTACACTTCAACAAACCCTCAACGATGCCACCAGTGGTCAAGGATGGGAAAAGGGGATGACCAATAAGGGTAAAAAAATCAATTGGCAACGGTGTATCACCATGGAATCGGCTGAAATGATTGATTCGTTTGGGTGGAAACATTGGAAAAGTATTGATCAACAAACCGATTATGCCAATCTCCAAATCGAGATTGTTGATGTGTGGCATTTTGTGATGAGCTTGGTGTTGATGTTTAATGCCCATAGCGGAGCTGAGTCTGCGGAAGAATTAGCGCAACGGATTGCCCAAACTCCCGAATGTCAACGACTGAGCGTAGAAGAATTACTCCCTTTTGGGAGCGATGAAGTTTTACTCATGCGGATTGAAAATGTGATGCGTCTTTCGTTGATCCCCCTCTCAGCGGAGATGGTGGGGGCGATGATTGAGGAGTTTTTTGAGTTAGCCTACGTGGGAGGATTAAACCTTACGGCGTTGTATCGTCTTTATGTAGGAAAAAACATCCTCAACCAATTCCGCCAAGATCATGGCTACAAAGAGGGGACGTATCGCAAAATTTGGGAGGGGATGGAAGACAATGCCGTGATGAAGCGCGCATGGGAAGATGAACCCAACATGACCCCCAAAGAACTGTACCAAACCCTCACCGCCCTTTATCCCTTGGCATAAACGCAACCACCCCCGTCACCCTGAACTCGATTCAGGGTCTTAGATTGCGGATCGAGTCCGCAATGACGAAGAGGTGTTCGCAATGACAGCGTATGTCGCCCTGACCACAACGTTATACCAATCCCCCATCAAGGAAACTTATGATCCCCCTTTTAGCCCAAAAAACTGGACTCGCTCGCGCCAATATCGAAGCCATTATCAAGCTTCTAAACGAGGGATCAACCATCCCTTTTATCGCCCGTTACCGCAAAGAGATGACCGGTGGTGCCACCGATGAGCAGTTACGGGAGTTTGAGACCCTTTATGGGTATGTTCAAAAACTCTCTCAACGCAAAGGGGAAATTCTCCGCCTTATCCAAGAGCGTTCCACCCTCACGGCTGAACTCCAAAAGAGCATTGATAATGCCCAAACCCTTCAAGTGTTAGAGGATATTTACCGTCCGTTTAAAGAGAAAAAAAATACACGCGCCTCTGTGGCGATTACACACGGGCTTCAACCCTTGGCAGATGCGTTACGCAGTGGTCAATGGGAGATGGACGCGTTTCACGCACGGGCAAAAACGTTTGTCAAAGGGTCGATTCAAACGGTCGAAGAGGCACTTCAAGGGGCAAAAGATATTCTTGCCGAAGCCTACAGCGATGATCCTATAATGACCCCCTAAAATCAGACCAGTAAAATTTATGTTTTAATTCCAAAAC
>JAVHOQ010000007.1:0-24766 GCA_036170115.1 Sulfuricurvum sp. | reverse complement strand
CCACTTTGACCACAGGAACCCCACCGGCGAAGGTCATGACCACCGCCATATGCATCATTACCTAAAACGTGTCACGAATGTTATGGGCATGAAATACTGAAAAACTCTCAGCACAGTCCCCCCCCTGAAGCAAAAAAGCTCTCCCCTGGGAAACCTCGGCAAGATTTTTTTTCAAATTGCGCACTTCTCCTGCAAACACGAGTGGAGGATAGTTTTTCAGTTGTTCTTCGATGGCTTTGAGACTCACAGCATCCGGATACGTTGGCTGTTGTTTGATCGGTTTATCTCTCCAACTGGATCGGTTCCATGTACTCATACGATTCTCCTACTATACATTAAAGTTCTTTTTTAAATTATGAGGGGCAATTCTATCGTTTTATCCTAAAAAGGGACTGATTAAGAGGATCAAAAGCTATCTTTAGGTTTTAAAAAGTATAATTCGCTCACTTTAGCGTATCAATGAATGGATGGAATTGTATGGAAATAACCTATTTTGATGTGGTTGTTGGGACGATTATTATCGTTCTTGGGATCAAAGGGGTCTTGAACGGTTTTTCACGGGAACTTTTTGGTTTGGTAGGAGTAGTTGGGGGACTTTTCGTCGCTTTCCAAATTGGGGGAATGATCGGACAGCTGTTAAATAATTTTATTTTCAAATTTCATGAGACCAAAGCAATTAACTTTTTGGGCTTTATGTTTACGTTGGTTATTTTTGCGTTTATTATGAATACCTTGGGAAAAGCGTTTAAAAAACACGTTATTGCCATGAGCGGGTTAAGCCCTGTGGATAAAATTTTGGGCTTTTTTGTCGGAGGTGGAAAGTTCTTTTTGATCTTTTCGGTGATTGTCTACGCCTTTTTTAGTGTTACGGTCATTCGTACCAATTTTGGGGAGAAAATGAAGCATGGCTTCTTTTTTAAACCGATGTTTATGACGGGAAATTTTATTGTTCACATGCAAGTAGATGACATAAAAAGCCTTATGGAAGAGAACCAAAGTGCCAAAGCAATCTCTTCATTCCAAGATTTTCCCCATAAGCACTGATCCTATGAGCGCATTCCTTGGTCAGCGTACCCTTGATTACAATAAATTGCTGAGTGATTTCAAGCAGTTGATCAAAAATAATGGGCTTAAATTTACCATCCAACGGGAAGTCATTTTGGAGATGTTGTACAATTGTGATGAGCATCTCACCCCCGAAGCGTTGCACCATCGTATCCAAAAAAAACATCCCGAGTTAAAGACGGGGATTGCAACGGTTTATCGAACCCTTGCATTATTGGAAGAATCCGAGATGGTCACCTCACTCTCATTTGGGGCGCAAGGGAAAAAATATGAGTTGGGGGCAAAAGAACACCATGACCATATTATTTGTACCCAATGTGGCTCCATTACCGAGTTTGTCGATGAGCAAATCGAACAGCAACAGCACAAAATCACCCAAGCATTGGGATTTTTGATGAAAGAACACTCCATGCAAATTTACGGCATCTGTCATAGCTGCCAACACATAAACACATAACACAAGGGAATTCATAGTGACATTTGATAATCAATACGTCCTTCAACGGATCGACAAAGCCAATCAATTACGCCAAATGGGGATTGATCCGTATGCCAATACCTCCAAGCGCAATACCACCGTGGAAAAATTCAATGCCGTCAACTCAGATTTGTTGCACAAAGAGGAAAAACGGGATGAGCATCGCCACTATACCCTCACGGGACGCATTAAGTTGTACCGTCTCATGGGTAAAGCCAGTTTTATTAAAATTGAAGACGAAAGTGGACTTTTACAAGTGTACGTCGCCCGTGACAATCTTCCTGAAAATTTTTACAATGACATCTTTAAAAAATTGTTTGAAGTAGGCGATATTATTGAAGTAAGCGGCTACCCTTTTGTGACCCAACACGGAGAACTCTCCCTTCATGCCAATAGCCTTACGATGTTGACCAAAGCCATCTCCCCCTTACCCGAAAAATTTCATGGTATCCAAGACAAAGAGATGCGTTATCGCCAACGCTATCTCGATTTGATTATGAATTCTGAAGTACGTAAAACGTTTCATATCCGTTCCAAAGTGATCAGTCTCACCCGCCGATTTTTTGAGGACAAAGGTTTTTTAGAGGTTGAGACCCCTATGATGCACCCCATTGCAGGGGGAGCCAATGCCAAACCCTTTGTCACCCATCATAACGCCCTTGGAATCGATCGTTATTTACGCATTGCCCCTGAGTTGTACCTCAAACGTCTGATTGTTGGGGGATTTGAGGCTGTTTTTGAGATTAATCGCAATTTTCGTAATGAGGGGATGGATGCGACCCATAACCCTGAATTTACCTCGATTGAATTTTATTGGGCCTATAAAACCTATAAAGATTTGATCACCATCACCAAAGAGTATTTTGACTATCTTTTTGACCATCTCAATCTCCCCAAACGGCTTCCATACGGGGAACTTGAAGTCGATTTTGATCAGTTTACTGAAATCGAATTGATCGAAAGCCTTAGCGTCATTGGGGGAGTCCCAGAAGCAATTGTTAATGACAAAGAAGCTATTTTGGTATTTTTACGTTCCAAAAACCTCGAAGCCAAAGCCACGATGAATTTGGGACAATTGCAAGGGGAACTTTTTGATGAATTTGTGGAATCCAAACTCATCAACCCCACCTTTATCACCCACTATCCCGTGGAAATTTCACCCCTAGCACGCCGTAACGATGCGCGTCCTGAGTTAACCGATCGATTTGAATTGTTCATCGCAGGACGTGAAATTGCCAATGCCTTTAGTGAGCTTAACGATCCTCTCGATCAATTAGAGCGTTTTGAGGGTCAAATGGCGGCAAAAGAGAGCGGTGATGATGAAGCGCATGAAATGGATGAAGATTTTGTCACCGCGCTAAGCTACGGAATGGCACCCACTGCGGGTCAGGGGATTGGGATTGATCGGTTGGTGATGATGCTGACCAATCAACACTCGATTCGTGATGTGCTATTATTTCCCGCTATGAAACCCCACCACAACCAAATCAACAATGGAGACGAAGAATGAGTTTTTTACAAGAGTACGATAGTGAGATTTATGCCCTTTGTGAGCAAGAGTTAGTACGTCAAACCGACCATTTGGAGATGATTGCCTCTGAAAACTTCACCCTTCCTGCGGTCATGGAAGCAATGGGAAGCGTGTTCACCAACAAATACGCCGAAGGGTACCCCGCTAAACGCTATTATGGGGGATGTGAATACGCTGATAGCGTTGAACAATTGGCGATTGATCGTGCGTGTGCATTGTTTGGCTGTCAGTTTGCCAATGTGCAACCCCATTCAGGTTCTTCAGCCAATGGTGCGGTTTATGCGGCTTTGCTTCAAGCGGGTGATAAACTTTTGGGGATGGATCTCAGTCACGGTGGACACTTGACCCATGGTTCCAAGGTGAGTTTTTCGGGTAAAAATTACCACAGTTTTTCGTATGGGGTAGAGCTTGATGGTCGTATCAACTACGATCGCGTACTCGATATTGCCAAAATTGTTCAACCCAAAATCATCGTGTGTGGTGCATCAGCCTACGCCCGTGAAATTGATTTCGCTAAGTTCCGTGAAATCGCTGATGCGGTAGGGGCATTGTTGTTTGCCGACATCGCCCACATCGCGGGATTGGTCTGTGCTGGGGAACACCCAAGCCCTTTCCCATACGCCGATGTCGTCACTACCACAACCCACAAAACCCTTGCAGGACCTCGTGGGGGGATGATCATGACCAACAATGAAGAGATTGCCAAAAAAATCAATTCGGCGATTTTCCCTGCCCTTCAGGGGGGACCATTGGTACACGTGATCGCAGCAAAAGCGGTAGGATTTAAATACAACCTCTCAAGCGAGTGGAAAGTGTATGCCAAACAAGTCAAAGCCAATGCCGCCGTTCTTGCTGAAGTCCTCATGAAACGTGGTTATGACATCGTCAGCGATGGAACGGATAACCATCTTGTATTGGTCTCCTTTTTGAATAAACCCTTTAGTGGTAAAGAAGCCGATGCAGCCCTTGGCCGTGCTGGGATTACGGTCAATAAAAACACCGTTCCAGGAGAGACACGCTCACCGTTTGTCACTTCAGGGGTACGTATCGGAAGCCCTGCTTTGACCTCTCGTGGGATGAAAGAAGCTGAGTTTGAACGTATTGCCAATAAAATCGCCGATGTTTTGGACGATATTGAAAATGTTGAAAAACAAGTGGCTATCAAAGAAGAGTTAAAAGCATTAGCCCAAAATTTCGTGATTTACCAACAGCCGACGTACTAAAAATTGCCCGTAGGAGTACTCAATGGAAGAACTAAATGAACTCAACGATATTATCTTAAACAAGAGTGGTTTAAAGTCAGGGAGACAAAAATGGCTTCTGATTATCCTCTTATTAACCCTTGTTTTGGTCGCGATTGTCGTAGGGATGCGATCACTTAAAAGTGATGATATTCAAAAAGTGCTTCAAACCGTTCTTCCACCTGAGCCTAACGCCCCAACGGAAGTGATTAATGATCCGATTGTTGACCCTGTTAAAGGGGGAGGCGAGAAAAACATAACTTCAGCGGTCGTAGTTCCGGTTAATCCCCCCAAGGAGACCATCGAAGCCGTTCCTGAAGTCATTTCCCCTGTGGGAGAAAAACCGCTAACCCCCTCAGCCCCCAAAGAGGTGTTAGAGGAGACCTCAACGAAAACCATTATCCAACCTGCACCTGTGGCAAAAGCCCCTGAAAAAAAATCGGACAGTGATAGAAAAGCAACTCAAGCCAATGCCATTGTGGAGAAAAAACCACACGTAATTGCCGAAAAACCCAAAAAAGAAGAGGTCAAAAAAGAGGAACCTAAAAAAGTAACTCCAAAAAAAGAAGAACCCAAAAAAGAGATCAAATCCATCGTTCAGCCCAAAAAAGTGACCCCTGAAGTTAAAACCCCCAGTGTGGTAAAAAAAGTTTCTGAACCCAAACCTGCGGTTACCCCAAAAGTAACGCCAAAAGAGGCTACCGTAGGAGATACTACCACCTATTATATTCAAGTGGGATCGTTTAGCAAAGAGCCTAATCCTGCCTTGCTCGATCACCTCAATGCCAGTGGTCTTAAATACACCACCCGAAAAGTGGGGGATATGACCAAACTCCTCGTAGGTCCCTATCAAGGGGAACAAGCTGCTAAAGAGGGGCTAGCCAATGTACGTCAAAACGTTGAAGCTCAAGCATTCCGCGTCAAATAAGGGATTATCGTGATATATTCGCACCGTTTTTTTCAAGATCAATTCGCCCCCATCGCTATCTATGAAAAGCTCAAAGAGAGTTTTCCTCATGAACTCTCCTTTTTACTGGAAAGTGCGGGCAATAGCCATGGCAACTACAGCATTATCGCCTTAGGTGCACGGGAGCGTCTGCGCTATACCAATGGGGTGACCACCCACTACACCAACGCTGCGGGAGAAGAGACTACCCTCACCCAATCTCCGTTTGCTTTTCTCAAAGCGTATTACCAAAACATCGATTCAGCCTATTATGCTACCCAAGCCAAAGAACTCACACTAGGGTACATTGATGGTTTTATGGGGTATGTCGGATACGATGTGGTGCAAGTATTCGAGCCGACCCTCACCCAGTCGATGGAAAACCTTGAGGATCAGACCACTATCCCCGATATGGATTTGATCTTACCCAAACTGGTCGCCATTGTCTCCCATCGGGAGTTAACCATTACGTTGATTACCACCCTTGAGTCCATACACGAACGCTTTAGTGCATTGGAGGTATCTCTCAAATCACCCTACACGTATACCCCCCTTGTTGGGATCCAAAACGATCACGGGGGAAATTTCATCCACACCAAAGAGCATTTTTTTAGCATGATTGATGCGTCCAAAGCGATGATTCGCAGTGGTGATGTGTTCCAAATTCTCATGACCAACCGTTATGTTCGACACGCCGATGTCGATCCCTTGAGCTTTTACCGTGTATTACGGGTCAAAAATCCCTCGCCGTATATGTATCTCATGGAGTATGGCGATTTTAGTATTGTTGGAAGTTCCCCTGAAGTGATGGTGCGATTGACCGATGGGGAGATTCTCCTTCGCCCCATCGCAGGAACCCGTAAACGGGGCAAAGACAAAGCGCGGGACAAAGCCCTCGAAGAGGAGTTACTCTCCGATCCCAAAGAGCTGTCCGAACATCTGATGCTCATCGATTTGGGGCGCAACGATGTGGGACGGGTTGCAGTCACAGGAAGTGTCAAAGTCGAAGAGATGATGCACGTAGAGCGTTATTCGCACGTGATGCACATTGTCTCCGATGTCCATGCCCATCTTCGGGAGGATAAAGATATGTTTGATCTCCTTGCGGCGACCTTTACGGCGGGGACAATGACGGGTGCGCCCAAAATCCGTTCGATGGAGCTTATCGCCCAACTTGAGGGGGTTAAGCGAAGTTTTTACAGCGGAACTATTGGTTATTTTGGTTTTGATGGGAATATGGATACCGCCATCACCATCCGTACCGCGTTGATCAAACCCGATGCAATCATCCTCCAAGCGGGTGCAGGGATTGTGGCAGATTCGGTACATGAACTGGAATATTTGGAAGTGACCAACAAGCTTGGGGCATTGACCAGTACCCTTGATGATCTCATCAACCCCGCATGAAACTTTTCACGATTTTTGGGGATCCCATTACCCATTCACGCTCACCGTTGATGCACAACACCGTGTTTAAGCAGCATGGGATATCAGGATGCTACACCCGAACCCACCTCGCCGATGGGGAACAACTGCGCAACGTGTTTTTTGCTCAATGCCTAAGCGGCGCCAATGTCACCGTCCCCCACAAAGAGGTCGCTTTTGCTTTGTGTGACGAAGTACGGGGGATTGCCCAAGAGATAGGCGCGGTGAATACCTTATGCCGTGAAGGGGATCGACTCATTGGCTACAACACCGATGCCGATGGGTTTATCGCCGCGATCCAATCGTTTGGAACCCTCTCCACTGCCCTCATCATCGGAGCGGGAGGAACCGCCAAAGCCCTTGCCATTGCACTGCGTCACAAGGGTATCACCCCCACTATTGTCAACCGTTCTTCCGGACGATTGGATTATTTTAAAAGTAAAGGGTTTGAGACGTACACAGCTCAAACCCTTACCCCACAACCCTTTGATCTTATCATTAACACCACTTCGGCGGGATTAAGTGATCAGGAACTCCCTCTCCCCCATTCTCTACTCGTTCCTCTCCTTGAATCGGCTAAAGGGGCGGTGGATGTGATTTATGGGAAAGAGACCCCCTTTTTAACGATGGTCAAAAGCGCGAATCTCCCCTACAAAGATGGGCTGGATATGCTCCAAGAACAGGGGGTTTTAGCCAATGCCTTGTTTATCGACCATCAACTCTCCAACGAAACCATTCGCGACGCGATACGCCAAAGTTTTTTATACTAACACGGTATAATGGCGCATCTTAACTCCAAAGGGTCGTCTTATGTGCCGTTTCTCTCAGCTTAGTGATGCGGAAAAAATTCTTCTTCGCGACCAACTGATCCGCTATGCCAATACGGTCGGGGGAAAAAACGCTTTTTTGCGTATTGTCGAGACCATTCGTCATACTTCACCCCATCCGCTCTTGTCTAAAACCTCCCTTTTACGCTTCCCCAAAGGGGCAATTCAGTGGAATAAATCGATCCATCGGGATAATTTTGCGCTCCTCTCTACTCAAATACGAGGACGCACCGAGGAAAATCAAAATCTTATGGTGGATGAAAAGCACAAACTCTTTAAATCGATCACCAATATGCTTCGTGCATTGGGGACGCTTACCATCAAAGTCACCCTTAATGGTACCGAAGAGGGTGAGGGCTTTACCCTTAAAGCGTTCGATATTCCCGATGAAACGACCACTTTACTCAACCCATTTTTTGAGATTCTCTTCTTTTGTCCGATCACAATTATCAAAAAAATACTTAGTTTTACCGAAAAAGAGACAACGGAGTGACCCTTTAAATGCAGATTGATGGACGTTTTTGGCTCACCAAAGAGTCCCAAAACTTTCTAGGGGCGGGAAGAATTCACCTTTTAGAGTGGGTGGATAAAACCGGTTCCATCAATGCCGCTGCCAAAGCGATGAAAATGAGTTACAAAGCCGCATGGGAGCGGATTAATGGGATGAATCTCTTAGCCGATTCTCCCCTCATCGAACGCACCACAGGGGGACGCGGTGGCGGTGGAACCAAACTCACCCCCTACGCCCACGAACTCATTGCGACATTTTATCGTCTCAATGAACTTCACCGCCAATTTATCGACCGTTTTGCCCAAGCAGGTGATGACCCCCAACACCTCGCACGCATCCTGAGTCGTACCTTTTTGACCACCAGCGCACGCAATCAACTCCCCGCCAAACTTATCGCCATAAAAAACCACGGACTCCATGCCACCCTCACCCTTGCCTTGAATGGTTTGGATCACCTTTCCTCAACCATTACTGCTAAATCGGTTACCAATATGGGATTAGAAAAGGGGTGTGATACCTACGCGATTATCAAATCCAGTGATATTCGTATCGTTACCTCTCCACCAAAATCGGGGAAAAGTAATCTCCTTGAGGGGACAATCATCGCCCTTGAGGAGCTAGAAGATCAGATGGAAGTGACCCTCCAACTCGATGGTGGAACCTCACTTATCGCCCTAACCGATACCACCCTCCCCCTTCACATCGGGACGCGTGCGTACGCGCTGATCTCTCCCCTGCATATTATTATTGGGTTGTAATACTTTTTAAAATTAAAGCCCTAACGCGCTAAGCGTTAGTAGCACACAATATCACCTTTTACGCTAACGTCTCCAAAAAATCATTAACACACCCAAAATGTTCTTCCCATGTCGTGGGTTGGAACTGCTCCATCCGCGTGATTTGCGTGGCTCGTTGGAGAGAATCGGGTTTCATGTACTCACGTATCATCGCTTCCCACCCTTTGCCATCCAGTGGTTCAAGATAGTGGGGGATATCCTGAGCAATTTCACGAAAAACGTCCAAATTACTGGCGATTACGGGTGTTTTTAACGACAAAGCTTCTACCAAAGGCAATCCATACCCCTCGACAAACGAGGGAAATAATAACGCTTGGGCAAACGTCAAATAGTGGGAAAGTTCCTTATCCGAACACTTCGTTTTTTCAATAATATAGGGGTGAATTGATGTGCATCGTTCCAGCAAAGCAACAATATTTTCACACTCCCAACCCCGCTGACCAATAATCACCAATCGAGGTGTCAGTTCTCCCATCTCTTCGGTGAGAGCACGCCAAATATGAAGGATAAGCCAATGGTTTTTACGCGGTTCAATCGTCCCTAACATTACAAAATAAGGGGTATTGGCTAATAATGTTCCTAACGATTCATCATTCACTTTTTTTGGAAAAACCAAAGGAGCCGAAGCCAAATAAGCTACAACAACAGGAGGCAAAGACATAGCATGCGTTTGTCCATATTTTGTTAAATTTTCTAGCGTATTTTGAGAATTAACAATCACCCCTTTGGCACAGCTCAAAGCCGTTTTGATACGACGTGTATGCAAAACGTATCCATCAGGGCGAGCATATTCAGGATGGGTAATAGGAATCAGATCATGAATAAACACAATAAGTTTCAGCCCATATCGTTGCACCTTTTCTTCATAAGCAAATTGATGCAAGCCACTGTGACTAAGATTAAATAAAAGTGAGCCTTTAGGGGGAGTGTACAAAAATGAGAGGTAATAGGCTTTTAAAACGATGCCAATAATCACCCAACGACGGCTAAAATGGCTATGAATCAATGCCTCATACATTCGTTGAGAATCGTTTAACGAACAAAAAAGCCACCGCCCATGATACCGAATTAACGCTTGAGCATCAGCACCATACACACGCAAATACTCAATATCAACACGGTCCACCCCCGTGGGGAGTCGTTTTTGTAAAAAGCGACCCACTAAGCGGCTTACATCAATGACCATTGCTATTTAACTAACCCTGAGCTAAAAGGTGCCGTAATGGTAAAGAGGGTTGAGGTCACGATATTAAGAAATTTTTGCATTTCCGCTGCAGGAGCATTGGAGACATACAAAATATCTTTGTTGTGCATCAAAAAGTTTTGAGCGACAAAAAAGGTCGCTGGATTACGTAGATCGATCCGATAGACCACAGGAACTTTTCCATCCGCGGTTGCGGTTGGATTAGAGGTCCATTCAAGGGCATCTTTATCTTCAAAGCGGAAAATAAAAACCCCTTTGGCATCCGAACGGGCATCTTGTAAGCCCCCTGCACGCGCCAGTGCTTGGGCAAGGGTAATCCCCTGTGCTTCAAAACTTTGCTCTTCATTTTTTCCCAATGCCCCTAATATCGTGAAGCTAAGGGGTTGATACATCGCAGTCAACACATCTCCCGGTTGCAATACGATGTTTTGCTTGGGATCTAAAATGATATTTTCCAACGACATTGCACGGACTTTATCCCCCCGTGTTAATTGCATGGTGGTTTTATGAATGGGTTGTTTGACCCCTCCAGCAGCAGCAAGCGCATCCAATAATCGTTCTCCCCGTGGGCTTAGAGGCATCCGAAGATTGGCGTTCACTTCCCCGACAACCGTGACATTAGCTGACATATTTTTGGTTAGCAAAACCATTGCCTGAGGCTGATTGGCTTTGCCATGCAGACGTTGGACGATCTCTTTTTCGATCTCTTTGAGCGATTTTCCCGCTACCATAATTTGTCCCGCAAAAGGGATATTGATCATCCCGTTACTTTGAACCACTTGTTCAGGAAAGGTATTAACCGCACTGGTAGAGACCCCAGTAGGCATTAAAATTCCCCCTCCAAAAAGGGTAGCAGGGGGTGCTTCCCAAATGGATACTTGTAGGGCATCCCCCGAAGCTACGGGATAATTAGAACTGGTTTTGGTTCCAAATGCTTCAGAAAAATTCGCCTGAGCCTTTGTCGTTGCCAAATGACGTGCAATATTATCATTGACATCAATGACCTGAATCGCCATAGCATCATTCACATGATTGGTACTCCCCACCGCAGTGTAACTAGGACCACTGGAAGAGAGAAACGACGACGTACTGGTACATCCCCCCAACATTAAAGCACTCACAATACTCGACAACACAAAAATAGTTTTAAAATTCATAATTTTTCTTCCCTATGTTTTAATCTCTCTATTTTAACGAAACTCATCTCTTTAAAACCTTTTAGTCAACACAAACCATGGATTAAGAAGATTTTCTTTGTTATATTCCAATGGCACATCCCTACCGTACTGATAGCTCATTGCACCACTTTCACGGACAATAGCATCGGCAGCTGCGGTATCCCATTCCATTGTAGGAGCCAAACGGGGGTAAATATCCGCACTCCCCTCTGCCACCATACACAGTTTTAACGAACTGCCTCGTGAGCTAAAGTTTAACACCTCGATAGAAGATCGTAACTGTTCAATAAATGCTTGGGTCTCTTGTGAGAGGTGCGATTTGGAGGCAACCACGGTCACGATTTTTTCAGGAGTTGAATTCACTTTCAAGGGCAAAGCAATCCCATTTTTAAAGGCACCTTCCCCTTTTTTTGCCCAATACATCTCCTCCAATGCAGGGGCATACACCACCCCAAGTACGGGGATTTCGTGATGAATGAGGGCAATATTGACCGTAAATTCCCCATTTTTTTTAATGAATTCTTTGGTGCCATCCAATGGATCCACCATCCAAAAGTATTCCCAGTTTTTACGTTCATCGTACGCGATGGTTTTTCCCTCTTCAGAGAGAATGGGAAAAGAGACCTCTAGCGCGTTTAACCCCTCTACGATAATTGCATTGGCTTTGGTATCGGCTTGGGTGAGGGGAGAGTGGTCTTCTTTGTACTCCACGGTAAAATCGTGCGCATAAATTTCCATTATGGCTTCGCCTGCATTACGTGCGATAGTGATAATGGTATTGATATCAATGTGCTGTAGCATGGAGGTATCCTTTGGTATTTAAATAGTGAATAATAGCCTCAACCGATTGGTGAACCGTATATTCATCCGTTTTGATGGATAGTTCTGCCGATAAAGGTATTTCATACGGAGAGCTGATCCCTGTAAAGAGAGGAATTTCCCCTGTACGCGCTTTTTCATACAACCCTTTGGGATCTCGTTGTTCACATACTGATAAGGGAGTGTCAATAAAAATTTCGATAAATTCCCCCGCATTGACCAAAGCACGCACACGGTCACGGTCACTTTGAAACGGGGAGATAAACGCACTAATAACGATCAATCCTGCATCGACAAAAAGTTTAGCAACTTCCCCAATACGACGGATATTTTCTACTCGATCACGGTCACTAAAGCCCAAATCGTGGTTAAGACCATGACGGATATTGTCTCCATCGAGGAGATACGTGTGTTTTCCCATCGCAAAGAGTCTCTCTTCCAGTGCATTAGCGATGGTCGATTTTCCTGAACCGCTTAATCCTGTCAACCACACAATGCAGGGGGATTGACTTTTTTGGTTAGCACGTTTTTCTTTTGCAATGTGGTGATCGTGCCATACGAGGGTAGTTTTTTCCATTTTAGATCTTTATATAATTTTTTTTCAAATAACGGACAATCATTTCTGCGGCTTCTTCTGCGCTAGTCATTTCCGTATCAATCACAATCTCAGCACGTTGAGGCTCTTCATATACGTCGTTAACTCCTGTAAAATTGAGCAATTCACCCCTCAATGCTTTAGCATACACCCCTTTGTAGTCCCGCTTTTGACAAATTTCACTATCCGCCTTGAGGTAAACAACGACATTGTTTTTGACCATAGTGCGAATTGCTTTGCGTGATTCACGATACGGGGAAACAAAGGATGCAATCGTTGAAATAGAGTTGTTTTGCAATATCCTAATCAAATGACCTATGCGATGCATATGGCGATTACGTTCTTCTCGGGTATATCCAACATCGGGAATCAGCTCACGAATATCCTTAGAATCAATGCGCTCAAGAGGGATAGCATATTTTTGAAGTTTTTCGTACACCAAATTAGCAATGGTCGTCTTGCCCGATAAAGGCAATCCCGTAAACCACAGATTAAAAGGTTCTATTTGTTTTTTTCCCCATCGTATCCGTTGCCAAATTTTTTCGTGAAAATAATACAACACTACTTTGGAAACGGTTTCGATAATCCCCGCTTCAATTGCCAAATCCAACCGACCAAAAAAAAGATAGACAATCAAAATAGTGACCGATGTGGCAAAAAAACGCCAACTCAGCCCTTTGATCATGGAACGGACATTGCTTTCTCTGTACATTATATCGCCTTACAGTCCCACTCTGGAAAATGCTTTCGGATATAGGCATTAAGTTCTTGTTCTGCTTGGGTGTACGCTTTTGGGGAGAAAGTCCCTGTCTCACGGCGACTGACACTTTTAATCATCCCTGCCCCTACAGTGGTATTGGTCAATCGGTCAATCACAATGAAACTCCCACTCAAGCGATTGCTACGATACGCATCCGCCGCAATGGGTTGGGTCAAGACCATTTTGCACGACGCTATGGCATTGAGTTCCAACTGTTCTACCTTTTTGCGTTCATAGGTATTGACATCCACTTGATAATTGATGGTTTCAAAACTTCCTGAAATGACCGACGTAGAACGTTTAATGTCATACAATCGCCCAAGGGTCATGGGGGCTTCTCCCATCCACACCAGCATGACTTTAAGGGTATTGGAGACGCTGGGAAGAAAATCGGTATGGACAATCATGTCCCCACGTGAGATGTCAACTTCATCTTCGGTGGTCAGCGTAATCGACATAGGGGCATACGCTTCGGTCGTTGTCTTGGAACGATCTGATTCGCTAATATCCCCTGCATTGATGATACTTTTGATAGTGGTCGTTTTCCCTGAGGGGAGGATGGTAATGGAATCCCCAACACACACTTTTCCAGAGGCAATCGTCCCACAAAAACCTCGAAAATCAAGGTTGGGACGATTGACATATTGTACGGAAAAACGAAACTCTTGCAGCGTTGGTTCGTGACTAATGACCATCGTATCGAGTAATGTGAGCAGTGTTTTACCCTGATACCATGGGGTATTATCACTGGGTTCCACCACATTATCACCCTCCAGTGCGCTTAAAGGGATAAAATAGGTATGCGGTATGGCTAATTCCTCGGCTAAGATTGTATAGGCGGCTTTAATCTCCTCGAATCGTTCCTCACTAAAATCGACCAAATCCATTTTATTGATCGCCACGATAATGTGTTCTATCCTCAGTAACGAAACGATAAAACTGTGTCGGCGGGTTTGGGTCAAAATCCCTTTACGGGCATCGATAAGGATAATCGCCACATCAGCAGTAGAAGCACCTGTGACCATATTACGGGTATATTGTTCATGTCCGGGAGTATCGGCAATGATAAATTTTCGATTCTCCGTGGCAAAAAATCGGTACGCGACATCGATGGTAATCCCCTGCTCTCGCTCGCTTTGGAGACCATCAACCAACAATGCCATGTCGATTTTTTCACCCGTAGTACCGTATTTTTTACTTTCACTTTCCGCAGCGGAAAGTTGATCGTCAAAAATCATTTTAGCGTCGTACAACATCCGACCAATGAGGGTGCTTTTCCCATCATCGACCGATCCGCACGTTAAAAAACGGAGCATATCTTTATGCTCATGCGCTTTTAAATAGTCAATAATATCCATCAAAAATACCCTTCCACTTTTTTCATCTCCATAGCACCCTCTTGATCTTTGTCGATTAACCGCCCCTCTCGCTCACTGCTGGTCGAAAGGAGCATCTCTTGGATAATTTCAGGTAAGGTTGTCGCCGTTGAGGGGATAGCACCCGTGAGGGGATAACACCCTAAGGTACGAAAACGAACCATCTCTTTGGTCGCCGTGTCACGCAATGCTTGAGGCATCCGTTCATCATCGACCATGATTTTGGTTCCCTCATACTCCACAACCTCACGCTCTTGGGCAAAATAAAGGGAAGGAATCGGAATCCCCTCAAGATAAATATACTGCCAAATGTCCAATTCTGTCCAGTTAGAGATAGGAAAGACCCGCACGCTCTCCCCTTTGGCAATCGCCGTATTGTAAATATTCCATAATTCGGGACGTTGGTTTTTAGGATCCCAACGGTGGTGGGTATCCCGAAACGAAAAAATACGCTCTTTGGCACGACTTTTTTCCTCATCGCGACGCGCGCCACCAATGATGGCATCGTACCCTCCAGCGTTCAATGCCTGCTTAAGCCCTTGGGTCTTCATCACATCGGTATGGACTTTACTTCCGTGTTGAAAGGGGGAAATATCCATAGCGATCCCCTCAGGATTGGTATGAACCACCAAATCAAACCCCAATTCTTTGGTACGTTGATCACGAAATGCAATCATCTCCTGAAATTTCCATAATGTATCGACGTGCAAAAGGGGGAAAGGGAGCTTTGCTGGGGCAAACGCTTTCATGGCTAAATGCAACATGACCGAGGAGTCTTTACCCACCGAATACATCATGACGGGATTGGAAAATTCGGCAACAACTTCACGTAAAATATGGATCGATTCTGATTCAAGTTGTTTGAGATGGGTTAATTGGGATTTATGTAACATACGATAACCTCATTGTATAGGTTTTGTAATCATAGCGAAAGAAACTGAAGTGGATGAGGATAATACACCAAGGGAGAAAAGAAAAAATTCACCCTCCCCCCACAAAATCGAGCAATTCGATACGGTCTTGATCGTGCAAAACAGCCATTACCCATTGGTCTTGTTTGACAATCTCCATGTTCACCGCAGCTGCCATCACCCGTTCTTGGACACCCAAAAGGTGGATGACATCGTAAAGCGTTGACCCTTGTGTGACCTCACGTGTTTCGCCATTAATAATAACAATCATTTTTTCTCCTCTTTGGTTGGTTTTAATAGGGGGATAATTAAGAGATTTTTTTTGACCACCGCAAAATCGTAGGGGGTTACACCCTCAGCATTGGTAACATTGGGGTTAGCTTTGGCTTTGAGCAAAAAATCAACGATGGGTTCATTCCCGCTAAACGCCGCTTGGTGCAAGGGGGTAATCCCCTCATTGTTGGGTAAATTGACATCCGCACCCTTCATAATCATAAACGTCGTCAATTCAAGATTTTTCTTTTTAATCGCCAAGATCAGTGGGGTATTGCCATTGGCATCTTGGAAATTACTATCCGCACCATGATCTAACAATCGCTTCGCCATGGGAATATCTGCAAGTTTAATCGCGACGTGCAACGCACTTAATCCCGCTTGGTTGGGTTCATCGACCGCTGCCCCTGAGGAGAGTAATTGCTCCACTTTGATCACATTTCCCTCATAAACTGCCTCATGCAACGCGCCACCTTGCGCAATCCCCACCAAAAAAAGGAGCCAAAAAAGGGTGCGAATCATACTTTATCCTTTGACAAACCGTATCATCTTAAACCGTTCCCCCATCAATGAAGGGCTGATGAGAATTTTCACTTTTTCGAGTTCTTGGAGATAGATTTCTTCACTGACGTTTTCTTTGAGCATCGAAAGGAGATCCAAAATCCCCATCTCGATAAGGGCAACCAGTTGTGTCGAGAATTGGGTGCAGACCATCCCTGCCGATTCAAACGCCGTTTTGACATGGGAGAAATTGACATCGTAGGTGATGTCACTCACCCCAAATACGTCATCAAGTTTCAATGACTCCTCAAACAACGGCGTGACCTGATGCTCTTGGTAAATCCGTATCGAAAAATCGCTTCGGGCGGAGAGTTCCCCATAATCAAAACTCATAAATTCACATTTGGGGACACTGCGTGCCATCGTTTGGGCAAAGGCTTCGTATCCGATGGCAATTTCGCCCCGATCTTTGTGATAGGTGTGCGCGTGTTGCACCGCTTCAGACGATGGGGTCTCAAAAACGATTTTTCCCTCTGTGACCGACGCGATATTTCCCTGATACACAAGGTCACAGGGGAACGCATCAAAAATCTCATTGGCGATAAAAAAAGCGCATGAGGCTTTAACGTCACTGAGATCGTAGTAGTGTTCAAGGGTAATGGCTTCCCCAAAGGATTCGTGAAAATAGTTTTTTTGGTGATCTTGGAGATGCTCAAACCGCTCGACGATCCCAAAACGGAGCGTTTGCAACACTCTAGGACGAAGGGTGTAGAGAAATTCGATAATATCCGCAAGCAAATACCCATGATGCGCCCCAATCTCACAGATGAGGGAATCGGAAGCCAAAAATCCCTCATCCATACGCGCAAGAATGTGTTGTGCAATGGTTCCTCCAAAAAATTTGGACGTACTCACTGCGGTGTAAAAGTCCCCTTTTTTCCCTATGGGGCGGTAGTGACCATAATAGCCATTTTCCCCATACAGCCACTGCGTCATATACTCCCTAAAAAGCACTATAACCCCCTCGTGTCATCCCGTACTTGATACGAGATCCATTGTTAAATCGATACGTATTAGATTCCGTGTCGTAGCACGGAATGACGAAAATCATAAATTTCCCATCGCTTTTTCAAGTCGGGCAAACCCCTCATCAATATCGGCTTTGGTAATGGTCAATGCGGGGAGGAAACGCAACGTATTGCGCCCTGCTTTGAGGACAATGACCCCCTCATCACGGGCATGATTAATGATACTGGCTAAGGTATCGGCATCCACCACCCGCAATCCGCGCATCAAACCAAATCCGACGTGTTCTTGGAAAATCGTACGATGGTGTTGGGCAAAGTTTTCCAACGACGCTTCAAAATAGATCAGCGTCTCATCCAATTCCCCCGTAACTTTGATCTCTTCGAGAATATCCAACACCTCATTGGCCGCCGCGCACGAGAGATAATTTCCCCCAAAGGTGGAGCCATGATCCCCCGGTGCAAAAATATTCACACGATTGGTCATCACTACCCCAATGGGGACACCGCCACCCAACCCTTTTGCCAGCGTAATAACATCGGGTTCAATGCCGTAGAGATTGGAAGCCAAAAATTCTCCTGTTCGGTAGATCCCCGTTTGCACCTCATCGACCATTAACAAAATATTACGTGATTTTAAGAGTGCGGACAAGGCTTGAACTTTGGCACGATCCAATGGTTGCACTCCCCCCTCCCCTTGCACCAATTCGATCATCACCGCAACGGTATGTTCATCCAACAACGATTCAATCTCATCGATGTTTTTGGCATATACAAATCCATCGGGGAAAGGGCCAAAATAGTTGTGCATCGACTCTTGCCCCGTCGCTTTAAGGGCAGTGATGGTACGGCCATGAAAGGAGTGTTCTAAGGTGATGATTTTGTACCGTTTGGGGCTACCATTAACCTCTCCAAATTTACGGGCAATTTTAATCGCCCCTTCGTTGGCCTCAGCACCGCTGTTTCCGAAAAAACATTTCATGGAGTAATTGCTTAACGCGACGATTTTTTGGGCGCATCGTTCTTGGGGTTCAATTGTAAATAAGTTGGAAACGTGCGTTACTTTGGTAATTTGGTCACAGATCGCTTTATTCAACCGTTCATTACTATGTCCCACACTGCACACCGCAATCCCTGAGGCAAAATCGATGTACTCTTTACCGTGACTATCGACCAAAATAGCATTTTTTCCCTCCACAAAGGAGACGCTTTGACGAGCATAGGTTGGCAAAAGATAGCTTTCAAATTCTTGTGTCATAGTGGTGTTACCTTTACATTAAGTTCTTGATAGATGGCACCCTCACCCTCGTAACTTAGTTGCGAGGGGGTTAGGTGATTGATCTTTGGTGTCCCCGAATAGATCAACACACAATCGGGACGAATTTTAGCATCATATTGTACCATCAGGGTAACTTCCCCCACCTTGTTGCTAATTTTGACCCATTTCCCCGCTTCAAATCCACACGTTGGATGAAAAAAAGCGTGAGCTTCGCGCGAGAATTGGGAATTGAGCGCGTGAGACGATTTAGGGGTAATGAGATAAAACCCCTCTTCCTGCCCAATATTTAATTCCACCTCGTCCATAAATTCAAAGTTTCCGCAAGGGGTGGAAAATCCATCGCTGTAGGGGATAGGGGGAGACTCTTTTTTGTATTCGATCCCCTCTTGCACCGCAATCTGAGCGCGAAAATGGTCTAAATACACCACCTCTTCTTTCAGGGGAAGTCCAAACGCGTCGCATAAAATTTTGGCTAAGGCGTATTCTGAGATACCGATGGGGCTAAAGCGCAATTGGGGCATGGTCTGAAAGGTAAAATCACTGTAAGAAGCGCGAAAATCGTTTTTTTCCAAAAACGTTTGGGCAGGGATCACCAAATCCGACGCTTGGGAAGTCTCATTGTCATACAGTCCAAAATACACTTTAAACGGTACCTGAGAAAATTCACGTTCTACTTTTGAGGTATTGGGCATTTGGCTCAGCGGATTGCCCCCTTGGATAAATACGGTCTCAAAACGGGAAAAATCAAGGGTCGGTTTGGGCATTTTGTGCTTACACGCAGCAAAAGGAAGGGTGATCCCCTCCAACGAGTTCCCCAGATAACTGACCCCACATCCCTCTTTACCCAATAACCCTAAAATCGCCCCAAACGCATCAATGGCACGTACGACATCGGCACCATTACGGTATTTTTGCACCCCAGCTCCCACCAAAATCACCGTCCGTTTATTCCGAATCAACGCTAAAATATCCCCAATTTGTCCCAACGAAACGCCAATAGTATTCAGCGTGGCTTTGATCCGCACCGTTTGGGTTAATTCGTAAAACTCCTCATAGTCACTGCCATAGTTGTCCAAAAATTGGGTATCTTCCATCCCCTCGATCAGCACAAAACGGGATAACAACAACGCCAAAGCAAGATCACCATGGGGTTTAAGTTGGATATGAAGCTGGGCTTTTTGGGCTAAGGGGATAGCGATAGGGTCGATGACGATCACCGTTTTGGTCTGCAGTATCGGGAGAAGATGGGAGTGGGTCACGCTGGGATTTCGACCCCACACGATGACCACCTCACTTTTGTCAATCATTTCAGGTGAAAGGGGATAATTGACCCCCCGACCGGCGATAATTCCTGCTTCACCCGCACCATCACACAACGATCCTCGTGTTCCCATGGCTCCGAATTGCCCAAAAAAGTGTTCGGTGACCCGTTGCATCACCCCAACATTGCCACTCCCGCGATAATAGAGCGTTTTGGCGGGATGCGTCGTTTGCAATTGCGCAATAAGAAGATTACACGCCTCTTCCATCGTAATGACCTCCCCTTTATAGGTGGGGTCGGTAAGTCGTGGCTGATCCTCAAAATGGTTGAGATGGGGACACAGATACCCCCGCGTTACGGGATGGGTTTTATCCCCTTTGATCCGACCCTTTTCATCCAAAACAACACGACACGCATCATAACAATCCAATGGACAGACGGTGGCTGGTACCATAAAAAACTCACTTGTATTTAATGGTCGCTATTCTACCGTGGGATGGCTTTGGGGGATTTAAGGATTTAAGCCTATAAAATACGTAAGATGAACTCAATAGTCAAAAGAAGAAGCCCCCCACAAAAAAAAGGGGACGAAGTGAAAAAAGGGAAATTTAGCTGTTGGACAACTCTTGCAAGTGTGCTTTATACGCTACAAGGTCAAACTCTTTAACACGTGCAACACCATCTTTAATAGCAGCTGTAGCAACTGCCAATGAAACGTATTCCATCAAACGTTTGTCAAAAGGAGATGGGATAACATACTCTTTACCAAACGTCATATCCGTACGATTATGTGCTGCTTGTACGTAATCCGGTGTTGGCTCTTTTGCCAAAGCGGCCAATGCACGAGAAGCAGCCATTTTCATATTTTCAGTGATTTTGGTTGCGCGAACATCCAAAGCACCACGGAAGATGAAAGGGAACCCAAGCACGTTGTTCACTTGGTTAGCAAAATCACTACGACCTGTACCGATGATCAAATCATCACGAACCGCTTTAGCAAGATCAGGCATGATTTCAGGTGTTGGGTTAGCGCACGCAAAAATAATAGGGTTTGCTGCCATTGAACGAACCATATCTTGAGAAATTTGCTCAGGACCTGAAAGACCCAAAATCATATCCGCACCACGCGCTGCATCTTCGGGTGTACGGTCGGAGGTTTCAAAGGCAAATTCTGCTTTTTGTTTGTTCAAATCGGTACGCCCGGAGTGGATAACTCCTTTGGAATCCAACATGGTGATGTTTTTAACGCCCAACGCTTTGTACATTTTGGCACACGCGATACCACTGGCACCCGCACCGATAACCACTACTTTAAGATCTTCTGCTTTTTTACCGCTCATATCCAAAACGTTAATCAAACCCGCTGTGGTAATCACCGCTGTTCCGTGTTGGTCATCGTGGAAAACAGGAACGTTACAAATTTCTTTAAGACGCTCTTCGATCTCAAAACATTTAGGCGCGCCAATGTCTTCGAGGTTAATTCCCCCAAACGTATCCGCAATCGCAGCAACGGTTGCAATGATGGATTCTACATCATGAACATTAAGCTCGATATCGACGGCATCTACTTTGGCAAACGATTTGAAAAGGACACATTTCCCTTCCATAACAGGTTTACCCGCCAAATGACCGATGTCACCCAAACCAAGAACCGCGGTACCATCAGAGATAACGGCAACCAAGTTCCCTTTATTGGTGTAATCGTATGCGGTATCGATGTCTTTTTCGATTTCCAAACATGGGTATGCAACACCTGGGCTGTACGCCATTGCTAATTCAGCAACGGTATCGCATGGCTTAGTAATCAACGTCCCAGTTTTACCATTGGTATCAAACTTATCTCGCGCTTTGTGATAGTCTAAAGATGCTTCTTCAAAAGTAGCCATGTTTTTTCTCCCATTTCTTTTTTTATGGGAGCGATTCTATCGAACAATTAATTAATCAATGTTATCGCTTTGAAAAATAGAAATGCTATCTAAGGTTAAAGATTATTTTGTTACAATCTTACCCAACAAAAACACCACAAAAAGGGAATCTGACGATGGATTTAAACAAAATTGGCTACGGTGAAAACCCGAACAAAGTTCAAGCTATTATCGAAATTGCGTGCGGGTCAAACATTAAATATGAAGTAGAAAAAGAAAGCGGTGCCTTGGTACTCGATCGCGTCATGCACTCAGCGATGTACTATCCTGCCAACTACGGTTTTGTCAATAAAACCTTGTCTCAAGATGGCGATCCAGCCGATATTTTAATTTTGACGGAATACCCCATGGTAGAGGGATGTGTGACCAATTGTCGTTTGGTGGGCGTTCTCATTATGGAAGATGAAAGCGGTATCGATGAAAAATTACTCGCTGTACCTACGTCTAAAATCGATCCTACGTTTGAAGAGATTCAAGATTTGGGTGATATTCCCCAACACACGTTGGCAAAAATCAAAAACTTCTTTGAAACCTATAAAATGTTAGAGCCGAACAAATGGGTAAAAGTAAAAGGGTTTGAAGACAAAGCTTCCGCGACTAAAATTCTTGCCGATGCGATTGCTGCATACCAAGAGTAAGGTTAGCAATGATGGATCTCTTCTCTCCCCAACTGTTGGCGTATGCGACGTTTGGCATTATTCTTAATTTTGTCATCTCCATTGCCTTTGGTATTTACCTTAGCAATAACATTGGGATGGAAGAGATGCTCCTCTCCAAAGGATCCAAAGAGCAACCTATTTGGGTTTCTCTTGCACTGCTTATCCCCTTTGCCAAAATGATTATCACCATTTATCGGGTCTCTATTTTGCAATTTTACTTTTTAGATCAGGGAAAAACCCATAAAGAGTTTTGGATTTATCTCACGCACGACGAATAAATTTCTCCTCAAAACCGCCTCAGAAAAGAAAAAGAAGAAAAAAGAAAAGGAGAAAAGGGGACAGGCTACTTTTATCATACATCCTATTCCTTTTTTGGTCTTCCGCGATTCCCAAGAGTTGACAGAAGCCCGTGTTGTGAAGCAATCTCTATTTGCCATCTTTCTTCTCCCAATGGAGATTGACGATTCACACTATTACGAATTTTCTCAAGTTCATACATTTTCAGAGAGGTATTAACATCCTTTTTCCAATCATCTCCAAGATCAATAAGGGGGTCACATAAATGCGTTGATGATAAAAGGTGTGCTTGAAGTGAACTGTATCTCCACTCTTCTGCCTTTCTAACCAAACCAGCTCTCAATGCGTTCGCTTCGATATAACGCATAACGCTGATATAGTAACCCTCTTTTTCAACGATAAAGCTTTTATATCGTCCTTGCCATACATGACCAGATGTTTTGTTTTTACGGTGGTAGTAGCGCACATGCGATGTCATCATCCATTGCATCATACGGCTTAAGCTCCCCTCTTGTGTTGGAGACAATAACAAATGGAAATGGTTTGGCATCAAACAGTATGCATGGATAGCGACTTGTTGTTTTGAAGCACTCCGAAAGAGTAATTCTAAAAAATATTCATAGTCATCACTATCATCAAATACTTGCATCCGCATATTTCCACGGTTGATGATATGATATATCCCTTCTGCGGTATCTCCTCGCGGTATTCGTGGCATTATTACTCTCGCTTTTATCGAAAATGTCAAGATATTATACTATAAAAAGTAGCCTGTCCCCTTTTTCACATATTTTCAATTTTATGAAAGCCTAATCACCCCTTTGTCTCTGCACATTTGATCTACCATTTTATGGGTTGCATCGGAGAGTTTTTTGATAGCTTTTTCAAGTTCTTCTTTCGTAACATCAGTGTTTTGAATCACCACTTCTAGTTCATTCAAGGCACTTTCAATAGTGGCTTTTTCACTAGCATCGATTTTATTTCCATCTGTTTGAAGTACTTTTTCAATATGGCGTTCCAATGCGTCAGCCTGATTACGAAGTACTGTTAACTTTCCTATCGTTTCATAATACAATACAGTCGCCACAGCCCAATGAATACCACCCGTATCCAATACAATAAAAACAACAGCCAGTTCAAAAAGGATGCTATTGTCGATAAAAAACAAACCTATGAAAAGAAAGAGTGAACCCAATATTGGTATACCTGATCCCATCTTTTTTCTAGTTAAAAATGAGATGTAAAAATTCATACTCGATACTAAAAACCCAACTCCCATGAAAAAAAAGATGATAAAATTCATATTATACCTCCTTACCCTATCTTATTATTTTCCCCCGATAGTAAAAATACCCCATCATCAAAGCAATCCCCATCGTCAAACACGAGACCAACAATAACACCTCCGCAATCCCCCATCCCCGTGCTAACAATCCCATCATCATCACCGATCCGATGACCATAAAAAGGGCATTGAGGATGTTGTTCGAGGCGATAATGCGGGAGCGCACTTTTGGGTCACTGCGGTTTTGCATCAACGCGTACAAGGGGACACTGTACAATCCCCCAAAAATCCCTATCGCGGTTAAATCGACTAGAATATGGATAAATGTCGGATTATGCTCCAAAATCCCCACCGCGTGAAAATGGTGGGCGGTAAGGGCAAAATCGATCCCCGCTAAGCCCATCCCCAAAGCTCCCACGATGACCAATGAGAGGCGAATGGTGTGATGCGAGAGGCGTTCGCACGCAAATGACCCCACCCCAATCCCGATAGTAAAGAGGCTTAGTACCATGGTGACCGTCGTCTCATCGCCGTGTAAAAGGGTTTTGTCCAATGCGGGAAAAAAGCTTAGAAGCAACGCCCCCACCAACCAAAACC
>JAVHOQ010000006.1:0-24828 GCA_036170115.1 Sulfuricurvum sp. | reverse complement strand
TTCCAATAGCCTTAAATTAGAGGATGGATTTGGAGATTTGAAAGAGGCTCTATAGTCACCTTTGTTAATGATACCCGAATTATTTCCCTCAACGTTGATCGATTCATCGTTTACCGTGTTGCCACTCCCGACAAGCGCAACCCCCTCATTATCGCCACCCAAACTAACCGCGTTGCTAAACATCACTACCTCTCTTACCCACTTTAAGAGCTTCTTTCCAAAAGGTTTCCATCGGCTGACTCCTTCACTGGATACTATTGTAACACAAATAACTTACCACCGATACTTCACCATCCCTTGGAGAACATTATTGAGTGTATGGTGGGTATTTTCTTCGTAGTGGTGCCACTCTATCCCGATTTCAAGGTGATTTTTGGTCATTCCCACCGTAGGGGCAAGGTCAAATAAGAGTTGATTTTGACTGAGCAAATCCCGTCCCGTCCAATCAACAAACCCCTCAAAATGGCACCGCTCACCCAAGGGCAAGGAATAGTTCGCGGAGAGTTGATAGGTATCGTCATTGATATTTTGGATTTTACGGTAGACATTGAGGGAAAAGAGGCTAAATTTGGGGATAGCCAAATCCACCCCCGCCCCATACAGCCATGCGTGGTACTGTGATGAACCGTTGTACTGCGAGGCGATATACCACTCTTTGATAATCCCCTCTGAGGGGGCTAATCCTGCGAGTTTGGTGAGACTGACACGGGGGGAAAATTCGCCGTAAAACTCATTTTTATCCCCCGTAAATTGTAACCCTTGTGGCGCGTAGGTCGAATCGACAAAGGTATACACATCCCCATAGTCCCCTTTGCTGAAGTGTTCGAGCGTTAGGGTTTGTTTGTTCCCACTGCGACTGTCTAGGAACGTTGGTCCCGCAAAATGACCATAGAGGTATTGGACATTGGTGGTGGAAAACGCATTTAAGTATGCAGTGAACAAAAGCGTGGAAAAAAGAAGTCGTTTCATTGGGGTTCCTTGGTAAAGAGGGTATTGATTTGGGTAATGAGATCAAGGGGGTCACTTTTGATCCCTTGCACGGTCATCCCAAAATGGAGATGGGGGGCATTGACCCGTCCCGTTGCTCCCGATAATGCGATGGGTTGACCCCTCCTAACACGATCCCCTACATGGACATCAAAACGGCTAAGGTGTAAATACGACGTATACATCCCCTCTCCATGGTCGATGATAATCGTATTGCCACAATAATAACGCTCTTGGGTCAAAACAACAACCCCATCATTGACCGCAAGGATAGGGATAGGGGTTCTGGCACGCAGATCGACCCCGCTGTGATAATTTTTGAGGGTTCCATTGTAGAGTCGTGCCGCGCCATACACACTGGTAATTGCCGAATCAAGGGGACGGATAAAAGGTTTATCCCAATAGCGAGTGGGGGTAACATGGGCAAAAATCGCTTCGGCTTGGGCTTTTTCGCTAGCGATACGTGCCAAGGCTTCGGGGGGTGGGGTGACTTTGGAGGGTTCAACGGTGAGTGTTTCGGTGGGGTAAACGCCTTGTTTGACCATTACGTTCATCTCTACAGTTCCCGCAGGATTGACCCACGTGAGCTTACGTTCTCCCAAGGGAGCTTCATAGTCGATGGGGATAATGGCAAGCCCTTTCGTCGGATGGGTGGGGTGAGGCACGACGCTGATGTTACGATCCTCTAAGACCATCACCCCTGAGGGGGAGGGGAGGATTAAGAGGGTACTTTTCCCATTAAACCCCTCCACACCCCACAAACTCAACGCAATCAACCCTAGCCATAATGCTTTTTTCATAGTTATCCCTTTTAGTGATGTTACGCAGTTCATTATTTTTTGGTTTGAATTGCATAAAAATTCTACAATTATAGTCAAAATTACCAACGTCCGTCACTCCCTAGAGAGCGGGAGTCTAGCTGGATTCCCGCCTTCGCGGGAATGACGAAACTCAAATACACCTAAAAAACACTTACTCTTCTAAAGTACGAAAGGTCAACCCTTTACGCTAAAAATAGCTACCATTGTAACATCAACACCTTTTAGAATTTGATTTTCGTCAATCTTTTTCAGTCAAAGTGTTACTATACTTGCATCAAAAAAGGAATGATTCCCATGATTTTAACCTTTATGCGTGACGATCACCGTGCGTGTGACCACCTCTATACCGATGCTGAAAATGCCCTTGCCGCAAAAAAAGTGGACGAAGCCCACACCCTTTTTGACCAATTTTACCGCGCGACGAATCACCATTTTGATAGGGAGGAGAAAGAACTCTTTATCACCTTTGAAAAACGGACGGGGATGATGGGAGGGCCTACGCAGATGATGCGGTATGAGCATCAACAATTACGCTCCCAACTTGAATCGATGAAAACCGCCTTATCCGAGGGGCGACACACCGATTTTTTCGGGATTGGGGAGTCGTTTATGATTATGTTGCAGCAACACAACATGAAAGAAGAGCAAATGCTCTATCCTATGATCGACCGTGTCCTTGGGGGAGATGCTGCCTTGATGGTACAAACCCTCCAAGCGATGCACCCATGATCGTTTTGGATACCCGAGAATTTGACCATCCTGTTCCGTTGGAAAAAGCCGTAAAGGCGTTTAGAACCCTTCCCCCCTCAGAGGTTATCCATATGATTCATCGACGAGAGCCTATACCATTGTTTGAAATTTTGACCCGAAATGGGGGTTTTTACCGTTCTACGCAGGATGATGCGGAGGTGTGGCACATCTTTATCACCCGTGACCCTACCCTCTCCTTGGAGGATTACCATGTATGAGGGACTCTCACTTGACCAAGCTCCCCCCATTGGGGTCGTTTTCCGTTTTTTTCTCACCCTTCCCCTCTTTGGGATAGCATTGAGTGCATTGATGATTTTTTTCCCGACGCAGGTGCTGAGTGTCGGTGATCCTATGTCTCTGGCTGCCCTTCATCTGCTGTTTTTGGGGGTTTTGTCGATGGGGATGATGGGGGCATTGTTTCAGATGCACAGCGTCTTGGGGGGCAAGCCCATCCCCAACCCCTTGGGCAATGCGCGTATCATTCATACGTTGTTTACCGTAGGGATCGTGGCATTGGTCAGTGCGTTTATCACCCAGCTTGCTTTAGTGTTTGTGATCGCGTCGGTGTTCTTGGGCAGTAGTTTGGTCTACTTTTTTCAACGCCTGTTTCCGTTATTGTTGGGTAAAAACCATAACACCCTTGGGGGGATGCGACTCTCGCTTATCGCCCTACTGGTCACGGTCATAGTGGGTATTGTGATGGCATCGGCGTACGCTTTTGGGGATTTTAGCGCGTATCATGCGACGTTACGAACCATCCACTATTCGTTTGGAGTGATGGGGTGGATGGCACTGCTGATTATTTACGTCGCGTTTCAAGTGGTGGAGATGTTTTACGTCACAACTTCGTACAGCGCGTGGTGCCAACACAATGTAGGTCGTATTGTCGCCACGGCATTGGTTCTAAAAGCCCTGTGGCTCTTTTGTGCTTTCCCTTTTCCGTGGATTTTTGATCTGATGATGGGACTGTTGTTGGTAGGCTTTATCGCGACCACCCTCAAACGATTGAGTAATCGTAAACGTCGCGTAGGGGATGTGAGTATTTGGTTTTGGCACTTGGGGATAGGATTACTCAGCAGTGCTTTGGGTGCGTATGCGCTTGGCGTACTTTTTTCCTCTTCAGTGCTAGAGAGTGTGAGTCTCATCGCCTTTGGTCTGTTTGTGTTATCGATTATGATGGGGATGATGGGGAAAATCATCCCTTTTTTAGTGTGGTTTCATCTCAATGCCCAAGGGTTTAAAGATACCCCCATGATGTCTTCTATTCTTCCCCAAAAAACACTCAAACTTATTTTTATCCTCTTGGGACTCACAGCCTTTTTCGGGATTCTTTCCCCCTTGCTGCCGTGGCTTATGAGTGTTGTGGGGGTGAGTGGGATGGTGATGTTTATCACCCTGCTACGCGCCATTGTACGTGCGAAACAAAGCTATGACCATACCCTCACGTATGGGAAAAAATGGACGTTTGAGGGGTGAGCTATGGTTTCCCACGATTAACCCTTCCACGATACACTTCACCCATCTTATTCTAGGTGGTTGATGCTATGCACGCTCCTTCCAATCGTGTCCCCCCCATTATCGCGCTTTATTGGGTGATCAAAATCGCCTCCACGACCTTAGGAGAGACGGGGGCGGATATGGTTTCCATGACCTATGGAGTAGGCTATGGGACGACCATACTCCTCTTTATGGGAGCGTTTGGGGTCTTTTTATCGCTCAAACTGATGATCAAACGGTATGAACCGATCCTCTACTGGCTCACCTTCACCACCACCGCCATTGCAGGAACCGCACTGTGTGATTTTATCGACCGTACCTTGGGATTGGGATACGCTATGGGGTCGTTGCTGCTTATTGGGCTGTTACTCATGGTGTTGTGGGGGTGGTATCTGCGTGAAAAAAATATCCGTGTCGAAACGATCACCACCTCCTCAGCAGAATGGTTTTATTGGCTGGCATTTTTGGTTGCCAACACCCTTGGAACTGCTGCGGGGGATTTTTTGGCGGATGATATGGGGATGGGATTTGGTCAAAGTGCCGTACTTATCAGTGCGTTACTTCTTGCCATTACCGTAGTGCATTTCACCACCAATGTCTCTAAAGTGCTGCTGTTTTGGTTGGCATTTATCCTCACCCGACCCTTTGGGGCGACGTTTGGGGATCTCTTGACCAAAACCCACGAGAAGGGGGGATTGGATTTAGGGACGGTGGGTGCGTCGCTTTTTTTTGTTACTCTTTTGATATTCGCCATTTACCACGAGATTCGGCGGGGGAAAAAGGTTTTATAGGATTCAAACATGGTGATCTTCTTTTAGTATCGAGATTCTCTATTTGATCGCTAACGTTGCGATATTTTTGTTAGATTTTTCTATCACACGGGCTATTTTAGGGGCAAAACAAGCGTATGACCATACCCTAAACTGTGGGGAAAAATGGACGTTTGAGATCCCTACAACCGTACCGGAATCCCATTAGCCGATAAATACCGTTTGAGATCCATAATATCAATCTCTTTATAGTGGAAAATACTTGCGGCTAATGCCGCATCAGCCCCTGATTCAAACGCTTCACGGATATGTTCCATGGTTCCTGCTCCCCCACTGGCAATTACGGGGACATTGGTCGCACGGCTAATTTGCTGAGTGATGGAAAGATCAAACCCCGCTTTGGTACCATCGGCATCCATGGAGGTGAGTAAAATCTCCCCCGCGCCCCGATCGACCACCTCTTTTGCCCACTCTAGGGCATTGATTCCCGTATCGATACGCCCTCCATTGAGATAGACATTCCAGTGATCCTCCGTACGTTTAACATCGATGGCAACGACGATACACTGAGAGCCAAACCGTTTTGCCCCCTCATTGATAAACTCAGGGCGTTTGATGGCGGCGGAGTTGATGCTCACTTTGTCACATCCGACATTGAGCAGTTTATAGATGTCGTTAAGTTCCCGAATTCCCCCTCCGACGGTCAGGGGGATAAAGACCTCCCGCGCTACTTGCTCGACGATATGGACGATGGTATCGCGCTCTTCGTGGGAAGCGGTAATGTCCAAAAAGGTGAGTTCATCGGCCCCCTCATCGTTGTACCGTTTGGCGACTTCAACGGGGTCTCCTGCATCTTTGAGACCGACAAAATTAACCCCTTTAACGACACGACCGTCTTTGACATCCAAACACGGGATGATCCGTTTGGCAAAATATTCCATAAGTATCCATTAAAAAATAAGGTGATTTTTTGGGTGTTTTTTTTCAAGGGCGAAATACGCTACGTCTTGAAGAAGGGGCATTATAGCGCTATTGCGTTGAAAGAAAACACCCTCAATGTGGTAAATTCTTTGCACTAAAACACCCAGTAGTAACCTTGTTGTAATGATTATGAACTAAAATCCCTTACTATTTTTCACTAAGGGATCGCATGATTGATAAACTCTTTTTCAACTTCACCCGCTTCAGCGCTTTTTTGATTCTTGTCATTGTGGCATGGATTTTTGTGGTGTTGTTTAACCATTCACTTGAGGCGATGCACGCCTTTGGATTGGATTTTATTACCCAAGATCAATGGGCTCCTAATCTCAACAAGTTTGGGGCGTATGCCGCGATTTTGGGTTCGGTTCTCTCCACTACCTTGGCGATGATTTTGGCCGTACCGGTTGCCATTGGGGTCGCTATTTTCTTGAGTGAAATTGCCCATGACAAGATCAAAAGTTTCTTTGGGATCAGTGTGGAACTGCTAGCCGCGATCCCCTCAGTCATCTATGGGATGTGGGGATTGTTCTATTTTGTCCCCATTATTCGGGATGTTTTTGGGGGGATGGGGATTGGTCTTTTGGCAGCGGGGATTGTCTTAGCCATTATGATTCTCCCTTTTATGGCAGCGGTCACCCGTGATGCGATGAACACCACCCCCGATATTCTCAAAGAATCCGCCTACGCCTTAGGGGGAACCCAATGGGACGTGATCAAAGATGTCATCATCCCCTACGCCAAAGCGGGAATTATTGGTTCATTGATCTTGGCATTGGGTCGGGCGATTGGGGAGACCATGGCAGTCACCTTCGTAATGGGGAATGTTCACAAAGTCCCCACCTCGATCCTTAGCCCTATGACCTCTATCCCTGTCACGTTAGCCAACGAATTTACCGAAGCGGACAGTTCCTTGTACTTCTCCAGTCTCTTTGGGTTGGCGTTGACGTTGTTGGTGATGAGCTTCATCGTCATTGCGATTGCGAAATTTTACTTTTTACGAAAAACAAGGAGAGCCTAATGACCGCTGTTCAAAAACGGATTATGATGAACCGTATCGCACTGGGCTTCTCGACCCTAAGTGCCATTATCGCCCTTGCCTTTTTATTTTGGATCTTAGCCGTGTTGGTGATGAAAGGGGTCAATGCCCTCAATTGGAATATTTTTATCTTCGAGGGTGCGCCTCCGGGATATGGGGAGAGTGGGCTGAAACACGCCCTTGTGGGGCAACTCATCTTGGTGGGATTGGCCACAGGGATTGGGGTTCCTTTGGGAATCTTAGCAGGAACCTATCTCAGCGAATATGGAAAAAATTCTAAGCTTGCCCATGCTATCCGTGACATCTCCGATATTATGATGTCTTCACCCAGTATCGTTATTGGGGCGTTTGTGTATGCGATTATCGTTATGCCCATGGGTCACTTTAGTGCGTGGGCGGGAGCCATTGCGTTGGCGATTATCATGATCCCCATCATCTTACGCACCACCGATGATATGCTCCAGCTCGTCCCCCAAACCCTTCGTGAAGCGGCGTTTGCGCTAGGCGCGCCCAAATACAAAGTGATTTTAAGTGTCGTCTACCGTGGTGCCAAAGCGGGGATTTTAACCGGAGTTCTTTTGGGAATCGCACGGGTAGCGGGGGAGACCGCACCGTTGTTGTTTACCTCCTTTAATGATAACTTTTTTACCACCGATCTCAATGAAGCGATGCCCTCCTTGACGGTGACGATGTTTAACTACGCGATCAGTCCATACGAAGATTGGCAACAATTGGGATGGGCGGCAGCGTTTATCCTCTCACTCTTTATTTTAGGTCTCAATATTGTGGGACGACTTATTTTATTCGCGGGAAAAAGGAAATAATTATGGCAAGTATCATCGATATTAAGACAGAGTGCGCACTGCACGTTCGTGATTTTGAGTTTACCTACAAAGGAGCCACTGCTCCGAGTTTAAAAAAAGTGACCATGCCCATCGCCAAGCACTCCATCACGGCACTGATTGGTCCCTCAGGGTGTGGTAAAACGACGTTGTTGCGCTCCTTTAATCGGATGCACGACCTCTATCCCGGAAACACCTACGCGGGGGAAATTTCCTTCGAGGGGCGCAATATCCTTGATATTAAAGAGGATTTGATCCACCTTCGGACGAAAATCGGGATGATTTTCCAAAAACCCACCGCGTTTCCCATGTCGATTTTTGATAATGTCGCCTACGGATTGCGTCTTCAAGGGGTCAAAAACAAAACCGAGCTAAATGACCGCGTCGAAAAAGCACTCCACGATGCCGCCATTTGGAAAGAAGTCAGTGATCGCCTCAAGCACGATGCCAATGGTCTCTCAGGGGGTCAACAACAACGTCTTTGTATCGCCCGTGCCATTGCGGTGGAACCTGAAATATTGCTCTTTGATGAACCCACTTCGGCATTGGATCCCATCTCCACCCAAGGGATTGAACGCCTCGTCATCGAACTCAAAGAAAAAGTGAGCATCATCATCGTCACCCACAATATGCAACAAGCCGCACGGGTCAGTGACTACACCGGATTTATGTATTTGGGAGAACTCATCGAATTGGGCGAAACCGAAAACCTCTTCGTCACCCCCAAAGAAAAACTCACCCAAGAGTACATCACGGGGAAATTTGGGTGATTTTTGACTCCTATACGAAGATCATTGGATAAGTGTGTAATACTTTCGTAACCATTTCGTAATGGTTACGTAATATTCTTCCGCCTCCAATTTTTTCGTATAGGATCGCACCATGTCTGTTATTTGGGAAGCACTCACTAATGTTAACACCCTCACCCTAGGCTTACTCCTCCTCTCACTGGGTATTGCCTTGTTTTATGAGATGATCAACGGTTTTCACGATACTGCCAATGCCGTTGCCATGATCATTTACACCAACTCCATGGAACCCAAATATTCGGTCATCATGTCGGGTATTATGAACTTTTTAGGGGTTATTTTAGGAGGTATTGGGGTGGCGTACGTCATCGTCCACCTCTTGCCACTGGATCTTATGGTCGCTTCCAATCAAAACGCCACATTGGTGATGATCTACTCGCTTTTGATCTCTGCGGTGGTGTGGAATTTTGGGACGTGGTATTTTGGTTTGCCGGTCTCTAGCTCCCACTCCCTTATTGGTTCCCTTATCGGTGTGAGTACCGTTTTTGGGATTATGCACGGATTTGAGTTTTCCCAAAGTGTCAACTGGAAAGCGTTGTACGGGGTGTTAACGGCACTCGCGGTCTCTCCGATCGTCGGGTTTGGGTTTGCGTATCTTCTGATGAAAGTGACCCGAAAATTTGTCCATAATCCTAAATTTTATAAATCACCTGACCTTGAAATCAAACGCAAACGCCCTAATTTCTGGATGCGTATGGGACTCATTGCCACGGGAGCTGGGGTAAGTTTTGCCCATGGTGCCAATGATGGACAAAAAGGGATCGGTATCATCATGATCATCTTGATCGGAATCCTCCCTACCTATTATGCGTTGGATATGAATTCGCAACAATATAAGATTCAACAAACCCGTGACAGTGCTGCCAATTTGGCGAAATTTTATGCCGATAACAATGCCTCGCTCACCCAATTGGTCAGTGACAAACAGCTCATTAGCGCCCTTAAAACTACGAATACTATTGCGGAGTGTAATCTCAATAACGTTTATGGTACCACCGCTTCCATCGCAACCAAACTCGATGGGGTGAAATCGTATGCGCAGCTCTCTTCTGCGGATCGTTGGAGTGTCCATACCGCTATTTTGTGTTCGGATAACTTTTTTGGGCAAGTGGAAAAAAACTATCTTTTGACCGATAAAGACAAATCCGACTATGTCGCTACGCAACGAAAAGTACTCATCTCAGCCACCGAATATGTCCCCAGTTGGGTGATTATTGCGGTTGCTTTGGCGTTGAGTATCGGAACGATGATTGGGTATAAACGGATTGTCCATACCATCGGAGAAAAAATTGGGTCACAACCCATCAATTATATGCAAGGAACGGTGGCACAAGCCATGGCGATGTGTACGATTTTGGCAGCGAATTTTTTCCATGCACCGGTGAGTACCACCCATATCGTCTCCAGTGCGGTTGCGGGATCGATGGTGGCAGAACCCAATGGCAGTGTTCAAAAAAGCACCGTCCGAACGATTGTTCTCTCGTGGATTTTTACCCTCCCTATCACGGCCGTTTTGAGTGCTGGGATCTACTACTGCTTAAGTTTTATCGCGAAATAACCTCTCGTCATTGCGGACGTGATCCGCAATCTAAGACACTAATGCTGAAAAATATGTCATTTTGCCCTATTTTTTCCCTTACTATCCCATTTGTTTTACAATAATGGTCACGAACCTCTTTTTTTGGGATAATGAGATGAAACAGCTTCTGTGTGCCACGTTTGAAGGGATTGATGCCAAAACGGTCGAAGTGCAATTTACCGCGACCAAAGGGCTTCCTGCTTTTACCATTGTAGGGATGGCAAACACCGCTATCGCTGAGTCCAAAGAGCGGGTTAAATCGGCACTGCTAAGTAACCATTTCACCTTCCCCCCCAAGCGGCTTACCATCAATCTCGCCCCCAGTGATATTCGTAAAGAGGGGTCGCATTTCGATTTAGCCTTAGCCACCCTCATCGCGTTGGGGGAACAAACGTGTGAACTGGAGGGGTGGTATGTGTTTGGGGAGTTGGGGTTGGATGGATCGGTGAGTGAAAACAGCTTGTTGTACCCCATTTTGCTCTCCCTTGCCAATCAAGGGGTGATTACCAAAGCCATCGTCCCCGCCTGTGCAGTGGATAAACTCTCCCGCATCCCCAGTATCGAATTTTACGGTACCTACACCCTCACCCAAACCCTTGAGATCTTATCCGATCCCTCCAAGCAGATCCCCATGAGCCGTTCGACGTTTGATTTTCCCCATCTTTTGGAAAATCACATCCCCTATTTTTATGACCAACACTATCCCCTTGATTTCAAAGAGATCAAAGGGCAAGAACACGCCAAGCGCGCTGCGTTGATTTGTGCAGCGGGGATGCACAATCTGTTACTAGAAGGCTCCCCCGGATCGGGTAAATCGATGATTGCCAAACGGCTTGCCCATATCCTCCCACCCTTGCACAACGATGAGATGTTGGAGTGTGCGAAACTGGAGATTTTAGAGGGGAAAGAACCCTCCTTTCGTCCGCAACGCCCCTTTCGCGCCCCCCATCACACCTCGACCCCCTCAAGTATTTTTGGGGGAGGGTCACACAAAGCCCAAATTGGGGAGGTGGGACTGGCGCACAGTGGGATGTTGTTTTTTGATGAATTGCCCCATTTTTCCAAGACGGTCTTAGAAGCGTTGCGTGAACCTCTGGAAGATCGCCATATCCGCATTTCACGGGTCAATAGCAAGATCACTTACGCCGCTGATTTTTTGTTTGTGGGGGCGATGAACCCTTGCCCCTGCGGTAATTTACTCAGTAAAGTGACCCCCTGCCGTTGCAGTGATCTTGAGATTAGTCGCTACCGTTCACGCCTTTCGGATCCTTTTTTGGATCGGATTGACCTGTTTGTCCAGATGCACCAAAGCGCGGCAGAGGATCAACCCTCCTACACGTCCAAAGCGTTTCACGACAAGGTATTAAAAGCCTTCATGTCCCAAAAAAAACGGGGGCAAACACGACTCAATGGATCGCTTGGTGATGATGAGATTGACCGTTTTTGCCCTTTGGGTGCCGAAGAAAAAGGGATTTTGGATCATGCCATCGGACGGTTTGGTCTTTCGTTTCGTGCGGTAGGGAGGATTTTAAAAGTGGCGCGTACCATTGCGGATTTGGAAAATTCAGAAGCAATTACTAAAGGGCATTTGATGGAGGCATTGAGTTATCGGAGACGCTAACAGAAGATTGCTTCGTCACCCCGAACGTGATTCGGGGTCTAAGCGAAGAGAATGGAATAACTCCACTCTCAAGAAGTGATTACCATTTAACTTCGGTCGTCAACATCCAGCTTTGTTTGTCTAACAAATTACCCATAGTCGTTGCATCTTGATACACATTCGCTACGACAGCCGTGGTGTCTTTTGCATTAACCGTTTTACCAGAAGCAATAAAGCGTACATTTTTACTGTAATCGTACGCTACCCCATAGATCCATTGATTCGCATCTCCAACATGTTTGTCATTATTGGTAGAATCTTTGGTGTACGTGGTATTAAGCGAGTCATAACGCGCCAATACGGTCCAATCGGCTACTGGGCGATATTCTCCATTCACTGACCACGTATGACGTTGAATATCCGTTGTTGGTGACCCTGCTGATTGGTCTTTGGTAATGTCCACTTGCGCAGCAATCAAGAATTCAGGTTGGTTGTACACCGCGTGTAACAACATCATGTTACGGTTGGAACGTGCTGCTGCATTAACATTATCGGTTGCCGCCATTTTATGATTTTGACTTGATAATCCCCCAAACGAGATATTGGCATAGGTGTCTTTATCCAATTTGTATTTACCGACTTGTTCCCCATTCCCCATAAGGTGACCGGTCAAACGCCATTCGCCCGATAGTCCACTATTACCTGATTGGTTGGTGGTTGAGTGGTACCCCTCACCATTAAAGAGACCCAATTCACTGGAGAAATACGGGGTTTTGGTTTGTAAATTGAACCCAAGGTCAGCAGAGTTCATCGTATCTACCACTACACTTTTACTTGAAGGACCTGTACTAAATTTATCTTCCAAAATAACTTTGTTGATAGAACGGTAGTTCCATGCGTTATGCTCTTCGTAATCAATCCATGGACGGTGTGCAATACCGATCTCTACGCCAGTGAAAGGAAGCACTTTATCCAAATACAAATAGGCATATTTCACAATAACAGAGGCAGGACCATCAGTAGTTGCAGCAGCATTCGCATTCGTACTTACAGATAATACGTTGGCTGTTTCAAGCTCTTTGGTCGCATCCATGGTGACACGAAAATAATCGTGATCGTTAAAATACCCTTTGACTTGCACATAGTTACGACGTGCTTCAAAACCACTGGAACGATTAGACCCCTGAGCATCTTTAGCACCGTATCCATTGGTAGTCAATCCAAAATAGTGTTCCCCACTAAATTCAAGGGTTTTAGTGTGAGATTTAACATTCACGTATTTTTTCATGTTATCTTTGTACTCAGAAAATGACGATTCACTTTCACGTTGATTCATATCAATCGTTTTGGCATCGACAAAATCACCCATCATGACACGACCCTCAGCAGGGGTTGTAAACACTTGACCTGTTTTAGGGTCACTATAAAGGGTCATGGCATCAGCATAGACCATGCCCGACATCATCACCGCAGCAAGGGCAGATAAAGTTACTTTTTTCATGTTAGATTCACTCCTGATTTGTAATGGTGTGATTGTAGAAAAAAAACATTACCTCAAGGTTACGGTTACGCGGACGTTACAACAGAGTAAATGAGAGGAAAATACCAAAAGAATTAGCCCAAACGCGTACGCAAGGATGGGCTGGCAAGTTTTGTTTAGGGAGAAAAAAAAGGGAGAAATGAAATTGGGTCCTCGATGAAAAAGACACCGTTCAACGCACAAAAGTGCGCTTAACGGTATGTTAATTCGTCATCCTGAGTTTGATTCAGGATATTTTCTGTCACCCTGAGCTTGACTCAGGGTCTAAAAAACTTATTTCCCTGCCCAGTACTCACGTACCAAGTTGGTTGTTTCGACAGGAAGAGGGATATAGCCCAATTTGACCGCAGCGGCATCGCCATTACGGAAAGAATAATCGAAGAATTTGATTATTTCTTTATTCACATCCCCTTTTTCTTTAGGCATCAAGATAAACGTTGCCGCCACGATAGGGTACGCATCGCCGTTTTGGAGAACCAATGAGCTGTAAAAGCTATCTTTTTTCGACCATTTGGCTTGTTTAACGGCATTTTGGAAGTTAGCCGTACGGGCAGTGATCCATTTTCCACCCGCTGTTTGCAAGGTAGCCGCAGAGAGATTATTTTTTTCTTTGTAGGCGTTTTCGACATATCCGATAGAATAGGGAGTTTGTTTGATAAGGTTGGTAACCCCCTCATTCCCTTTTCCGCCCACACCGGTTGCCCAACCGATCGCTTTACCCACACCGAATTTGCTTTTCCATGTTTTAGACGATTCGCTCAAATAATCGGTAAAGACGTAGGTTGTCCCCGATCCATCGGAACGGTGTGCCACGATAATTTTTTGGGCAGGAAGATTTACCCCTGCATTGTCTGCAACGATAGCGGGATCATTCCACATGGTGATTTTACCCGCGAAAATGTCGGCTACAACACTGTTTTTAAGTTTAAGTTTCTCATCGGCAATACCGGGAATGTTATGAACGACATCAATGGAACCAATCACCGCTGGGAATTGGAACAATTTAGCCGCATCCAACTCTTTTGGGGTCAAAGGGGCATCCGTTGCACCAAAATTAACGATACGCTCAGAAACTTGCTTAATACCGCCCCCTGAACCGATGGATTGGTAATTCACTCGGGTATGGGTCGCTTTTTGATACGTATACGCCCAATCATAATAACACGGTGCGGGGAAGGTAGCACCTGCTCCGTTGATTTTGTCCGCTGCGATCATCGATGTAGCAGCAATCGCTGCAATCACTAAACCTTTTGTGAGGGTGGTTAGCATGGATTGTCCTTGTGAATATTTTTTTGATTGCGGCATTCTAAGGGGCTTAGGTAACAAGGGGGTTACAAACTATGCTAGAGTGTTGTAATCAAATGGAAACAATCCTCCATTACAATCCTATATTTACGATAACACCCTAAAGGTTTACTATGCTACCACGCTACGAAAACAAACTCAACGAGATTCGCACCCAACTCTCTGCCTTGGTGGCATCCATCATTCATGCCAACAAAGAGACGTTAGAGGCGTTTAACACCAACCAAGATGCCCTCTATGATGAGGCAAAAAAGCATCTTAAAACCATTCAAACCGATGCCAACATGATCGATAACGAAGTGATTAAAACTTTCGCATTGTATGGGCCTGAAGCCGATGAACTACGCCTTTTGGTCGCTTTTTTAAAGATGACCAACGAGCTAGACCGCGTTGGTGAGAACATGAAAAAATACACGATACGCCTCCAAGAGTTGTGTTATGGGGAGTGTGATATCCAAGTGATGGCACCCGCTATCCTCCAATTGCAAAAAACCACCCTCAATGCGCTAGAATACATTCACACCTACTTAGAGACCGTGACCACCTCTGATGCCCATGAGCTGTTTCGCAAAGTCTCGGTCGAAGAGTCCAAAAATGATGATCTGTTTTCGGTCATCGAAAAAGATCTTCTTAATCTTATCTCGGATTCTCACGAACTCTCAGCCGATTACGTGAGAGTATTGGGAACGTTGCGCAAGCTTGAACGTATTGGGGATCGTACGGTCAATATCGCTGCGTTATTGTTATACGCCCAAGAGGGTGGAGAGCTTAATTTTCACGACTAAGGGGAGAGGAATTTGCGCGCACTCATACTGATCGTCGAAGACGAAGAGGATATTTTAGAACTTATCGAATTTCATCTCTCCAAAGAGGGGTTTGAGACCATGGGATTTTTGAATACCAAACAAGTGAGCAAAGCCCTTGAGGAGGAATCGGTCGATCTTATCCTTATGGATCGCAATCTCCCCGGAGCAGAGGGGTCAGAATATGTCGCGTCGTTGCGCCAAAAAGGGATGACCACACCGGTCATTTTTATCAGTGCCAAAGCCAAAGATGAGGAGATAGAAGAGGGGTTTGAACGGGGAGGGGATGATTATCTCACCAAACCGTTTCGGATGCGCGAACTCATTTTACGGGTCAAAGCGATATTGCGCCGTACCCAAAAAAATTCGTACGAGGGGATGCTCACCCATCGGGACATCACCCTCAATCTCGCTTCCCGTACCGTTTTGATCGATACGACTCCCGTGGAACTCACCAAATTGGAATTTGATCTTTTATGTGCTTTAATTACGAATCATAATGTCGTTTTGGATCGAGAGTACCTCCTTGAACACGTGTGGGGAGGCGATGAGATCTACCAAGACCGTACCGTCAACGTCGCCATCAACCGTCTCAAAGAGAAAATTGATCCCGATAAAACCAAAGAGTACATTAAAACCGTTCGAGGAGTGGGCTATACCCTGTGCTAAAGATTCATCAACTCTTTTTTCTCAATACGTTGGCATTGTTTATCGGAACTTTGGCGATTGCATCTTTGGTGGGGTATTACTCCCTTAAGAGCATGATTGTCGAGGATCGTATCGATTATCTTAAAAAAACCCTCGAATTGGTCACCCTCAAAGCCAATCAATCCAGCAGTTTAGACCATTATGCCAATGCCATCCATAACCAAACCGACTACCGCGCTACGGTGTTTGATACCGATGGAACCGTGTTGGCCGAAAGCGACATCGATAAACGTTCGGTTGATTCTACCCTCAATCGCGAAGAGATTATGAACGCCACCACCCAACCCTACGGGGTAGAGGTGCGTTACTCCCAAACCTTTGAAGATGACTATATCTTTGTCGCCAAACAAATCGTCTTTCAAAATGAGATTGTGATCCTACGACTGGGGATTCCCCTCCAAAAAGTGATGGGGTATTTTTATGCGTTGTGGTTTAAATTGGCCGCGTCGTTTGCCCTCTTTATCCTTATCGCCCTCATCATCGCCTCCAAAATCGCCAAAAAAGCGCACTACGATATGGTGCAAATCACCCACTACCTCCAAGAGATTTCCGCCAAAAATTACGGTGCGGTACTCAAACCCGAATATTTTCGGGAGTTTCTGCAAATCACCCTCTTGCTGAAAAATTTGGTCAAAAAATTGCGCAATCGGGACAAACAAAAACGCAAATACACCGCCAAACTGCGTCTCATCAACAAACAACAAATGGACATCCTCTCCGCCATCAGCCACGAATTTAAAAATCCCATCGCCGCCATCGTAGGGTACACCGAAACCCTCGAAGAAGATCCCCATCTGAGTTTAGCGATACGGGAGAAATTTTTGGGGAAAATTCACACCAATGCCCTCAAAATCAGCACGATGCTTGACCGCCTTGCCCTCTCGGTCAAACTGGAAAACAACGACCTCTCCCTTAAACCCACCACCTTTGATGTGGATGCTTTGTGCAAAGAGGTCACCTCCATGTTGCAAGGCAAATACCCCTCCCGCCGTATCGTGTATGAGGGGGTTTCTGTGACCATCACCGCCGATAAGACGCTGTTGGATTTGGTCATCACCAACCTTATTGACAATGCCATCAAATACTCCGAAACCACCGTCACCCTCCGCCTCACAGGGACGATGTTACACGTGATCGATCAGGGGATTGGGATCGAACCCAAAGAACACGAAAACATCGCAGCAAAATTTTACCGTGTCCAAAAAAACAGCTGGGACAACTCCATGGGGTTGGGCTTGGCCATTGTCAGCTATATCCTCAAACTCCATGGCACCACCCTCACCATCCAAAGCACCCTTGGGGTGGGATCAACCTTTGGCTTTAGTCTTGAGCATTTTTTGGCGAAGCGATAAGAGCATAAGGTAAATCACCTGCTTCAATCTCTCTATTAGAGATTCTATTCTATAATCCTGCCATTCAAAAAATGTCCCAAAAAATAGTGCATATTGTCATATTATGACCATCAATCATGATGTTTTAGTATGATTTTTACACTATTTTCCAAAGAGGACACAATGATACATACGATGGGAAGAAACTTATTTACGATGAATATGGATAAAAAAAACACCCTTAAAGCCATTGATCTGTTCGCGGGAATTGGGGGGATACGATAAATATGAAACAATCTGGAACCAAACATCAAAACTATGAAATTCTTAATCTCATCGGTTATGGACTTTCAAAGTTTAACGATGATTTTATCAAAGAGTTTGGGTTTACCACCAAAACAGCTTTTTATGATTATTGCGTTTTGAATACTATCGCGCAAACGGTGGGAACAGTAAAAAATAGAATGGATTTATTTGATCATTTTTTTCCAGACAATGGAAGAAAAGGGTGGTGGCAAAAAGGTGACACCTATATTCATAGAAAAATTTTAATTGATAATTTATTTGGGCTTGAAAATGTAAAAGGGTATGCCAATATTGTAAAGCTCTATATGAAAGAAAATTATGCGGTTAAAGATATTTCCATCAGCGTAAAACCAATCGTTAAATCACGATTTAAAAAACTTCAAGAAACGGGTTTAGAAGCAGAAATCTACTTTATGAATAATTTTCATACTATTAATCAATTTAGTGAAGGAAAACTCGAAGATGCCCGATTGTTTGGCGACGGGTACGATTTTCAAGTCACGGTTGATCACTCTATCTATCTAGCCGAGATAAAAGGGATTCGAGAAAAAAAAGGGAAATTTAGACTGACCGAAAATGAATACAAAAAAGCATCAGAATATCAAAATGACTATATTGTGACGCTCGTGTTAAATATGAATGACGTTCCTAATTTCCTCACCATTGAAAATCCCATCAAAAATTTAAGGTTTGAAGAACGGATAATTCAGTCTAAAACAACTAAAGAATATCACTTACTAGGAGAAATATGTTGACGCTTAATGAGAAAATTGAATACTTTGAACAATATTTACGGAATCATGATAGCTTTATGGAAGAAGAACTTCATTTATATTTTTTCGAGCTTGAAAATGGTAGCTTTGATTTTCTAAATCAGTTAAATTCTAAGCTTGCAATAGAGAATAAAATTGAATATCTTGTTGAAAAGATGCTGAGGCACTATCATGAAGATGGATTGCATAATATCATAGAGAATTATTTATGAAATTTTTCACTAAAAAATTCATAAATATAACTAGAAATCAAATTGACAAAATAAATGATTCAACGTATGAAATCAATTTTGCTTCAAGTGGTAGTTATGCTAAATTTATCGGATTAGATACTAACTGATACTTGGCTAAATTACCCCTCATGATCCCCCTCCCTCCCCTCTTATCTCCTATTTTAGAACACCTTTATGCGCATCACATCACCCCCATTATCGTTGGGGGGTATGTTCGTGATGCGTTGATGGGGAAACCAGATTCCAAAGATATGGACATTGAACTGTATACGCACCACCCTTTGGAATCCATCGAATCACTTCTCAAACCTTTTGGAAAAGTGAACATGGTCGGGAAAAGTTTTGGGGTATTGAAGTTACGTTTGGCGGAGTGGGAGATCGATTTTTCCCTTCCCCGTACCGAATCTAAAGAGGGGTATGGTCACAAAGGGTTTAGGGTTCATCCGGATTCGACCCTCGATTTTTCGACCGCAGCACGAAGACGCGATTTTACGATCAATGCCATCGGATTTGATCCCCAAACGGATACCCTCTTAGACCCTTATCATGGGAAAGACGCTATTAAAGATCACCGTTTGGCGTATGTGGATGCGACGACGTTTGGGGAAGATCCCTTGCGTGTGTTGCGGGCGATTGGGTTTGCGGGGCGATTTGAGCTAACGTGTGATCCACAATTACTCCATTTGTGTCATCAGATGATCACCCAAGGTGCCTTAGAAGAGTTACCCAAAGAACGCATTTTTGAAGAGTTGAGAAAACTTTTACTCTTAAGTCCCCGCCCCTCGGTGGGGTTGACGTTGTTCGCCCGCATGGGGGGGAGAGCCTTTTTGTCCTTAGAACACGACGAGGTGGTGTGGGAGAGAACGTTAGTACGGGTAGATGCGACTGCTTGTGATCTTGCGCTGCGATTAGCAGCCATGCTTTTGGATGTCCCCTCACCCAAAGCTGTCTTAGAACGCCTCACCGCCCAACGATCGCTTCGTACGAAAACCCTTGCTATCCTTGAGTATGCCCATACATACGGTGTTGTGACCATCCCGCCCAAACCGCTTCTTCAAGGGCGTGATCTCATTGCATTGGGGCTTTTGCCCTCGGTAGAATTTACGACAGTGTTGGACATGGCATACGATGCTCAGTGTCGTCATTGCTTTGAGACGCATGAAGCTGGGATTGCGTGGCTTACCCAATGGCTTCATCGTTAAATAACTTGCGCAATGGTCTCATTTTTTTGTTTGGAGAGTAAGGATTCGAGTTGATCGAGCGATTTGATCAACCAGATCGACATTTTTTCCATCTCTTGGTAATACTTCACCGCTTCAGCGTGTTTTTCAGGGGTAATTTTTTTACGTGAACTGGTAAAGAGATTCATCGCCCATGAACGTTGCGTCTCCAAAAAATAAATTTTATAAATACGCAAATAGATGTTGTGCAAATCCCGATGGTCTTGCTCGATTTTAAAAATAATCCGTGTCAATGCAGGGATCGCTTTGTATTTCATCCCCGTACTGTACAACCATTTACCAAAATCACACTCCGTCGAGTTCAGTGGTATCATCGCTTTATGTACCGGCAGATTTTCCACCAAATGTTTTACATGACGTACCCATTGTTCATGAGCGATGTGTGCGTTGCGAATCTCTTTGGCAATCACTTTTTTGTGATCTACTTCAGTCGGTATAGTTAATGAAGATAACATCTTTTTCTCCTTAGTGTCTCGTCTTCCGAGGTTCATGGTGAAAGTATAGGAACATAATGTGATCAAAAATGGTTGAAATGTGGTTGAAATATGATGAAAGGGAGGGAAGTTTGTTAGGCTTCCTCGTGCGTCGCTAATTTCCCCCGCATTGCAAAATAGATCATAATCCCAATACCACTCCATAAAGCAAAGCGGATCCATGTGTGGGTTTCAAGTCCTGCCATAATAAAGATCAAAAGGGCGAAATTCAGCGGTATAAGCACCCAAAACATCGGAAGACGAAAGCTCCCCACTAACCCTTTTTTACGCAACAGTACAATGGCGATGGCAACGACAAAGTAGGCAAATAAGGTTCCAATGTTGACCAACTCCGCCAAAATTTTCAACGGTAAAAAGCCCGCCAAAAACGCCAAGAAAAATCCGCCATACAGGGTGAGTTTGACAGGCGTATTGGTTTTGGGGTGAATTTCACACAGTTTTTTGGGTAAAAATCCATCGCGGGAAAGGGCAAACGCGACACGGGTAAAGCCCAATCCCATGACCAACATCACCGTGGTGATGGTCACTACCGCTCCAAGGGCGATGATACTGGCGATAAAAGGTTCATCCACTTTGACCATCGCAAAGGCTAGTGCATCGGGGACATTGAGCTGGGTATAGCTGACCATCGAGGTGAGGGTAAAACTGACCAAAATAAAAAACATCGTCGAAAAGGCTAAGGAGAGCATCAACGCTTTGGGGATCGTTTTGGTGGGGTCTTTGGTCTCTTCAGCGACCGTAGAGATAGCATCAAAACCCAAATAGGCGAAGATAATCAAACTCGTGGCGTGCCACACCCCCTCATACCCAAAAGGGAAAAAGTTTTGGATATTGTGAATGTCAAAATGCTGCAATCCAAAAATGACAAAAATCGATAAAACGGCGATTTTGATGTAGACGATGACGTTATTGACCCGCGCACTCTCTTTGATCCCCAACGCTAAAAGGACAAAAATCGCCATAATGACCACAAAAGCACTCACATCGACAAACGTCCCCTTGGCAGGATCATACGCACCACTCAAGGCGACGGGGAGGGCAACGTGAAAATTGGTGTCGATAAAGGTACGAAAATAGCCCGACCACCCTGTAGCGACCGCGCTGGTGGCAACCCCGTATTCAAGGAGGAGATTCCACCCCACCAACCACGCAAAAAACTCCCCTAATGTCGCATAGGTGTAGTTATACGCACTCCCCGAAACCGGATAAATTGAACTCATCTCCGCATAAATGAGGGCGGTAATCCCCACCGCAATGGCAGCGATCAAAAACGATAAAACAATGGCAGGCCCTGCAGTAGTAGCAGCCGCTTGCCCCGTGATGACAAAAATCCCCGCACCAATAATGGCACCTACGCCGATAAATGAGACATCCAAAAGCGTGAGGTGACGGGCAAGCCCTGATCCCCCGATTTTGGGAATTTTAGTGGTAAATAACCCCATGTGACTCCCCTTTTTGGGGTAATTGTACTAAAGATAGGGTTAAATGAAGGAAACTCACTCCTCCGGATTCATCTCCCGCCATTTTGCTTCATCTTCATGCAGCTGTTGGAGATGTTCAGTGAGCGTTTGAGGGGTTACTTGACTAGCGTGATGGGCAATACGTTCTAGCATTAGATGGTTGATTTCCTCCGAATAATGGGAAATGTCTTTGTAATTGTTCAACTCATAAATCAAAGGATCGTGTTGAAAATCAAACACCTCTACATTGGGCAATGCGACCAGTTTGGATAACGTATACGCTTTAAACTGCATCATCGTATCCAATGGTCCCCGTTCTTGTGCCAGTTTCCACGTGAGATACGAATAAGGGGGATAAAAAATTGTAAATTTCGTGTTGGGATGGGACACAAGAATCGGATAAAGGTAACGATCAAAATTGGCTTTAAGATCCTCATAGCCGTATTCGTCGGGGGAAAATGCTGATTGCAATTTGCTTCTGTCCCGTAAATCCCAATCTTTTCGTACAATGTCTTCATCAAAGGTCACTTCAGAAGCCCACATAAAAGCAGTTTTATACTCTGTCTCTTTGATATGACGAAGGGTATTGATGAGCAAAGCGATGCTTTTTTGGGTCGTGTTGGTGTTGGTCAGATATTTAAACTGGGAAATAGGGTCATCTTGAAGCATATAGTCATAGTTGGAGGTTTGGTCATCCTCTGGCGCTATTTTACGATAGGAAAAGGTATCGAGTGCGTAGAGAACACGGGTCGCATGGTGTTGATCAAGGATGAAATTCAGCAACAAATCAAACTCTTTTGCCGTCCCTCCACTAAAGGGGAGTTTGACCGAGTGCGTTTGCAAGGTTTTGTCGATGTCATCCACCCTGAAATTTTCGGTCATAGAGGTGCCAACCATCGCCGTAGTGTAGGAAATATAGCGCGCAAGTCCCCCATTAATAAATCGCTCTGAAGCAACATCATACTCATACGCAAGAGCGGGAGTGTGTCTAAATTTCATAAAAGGATCAACCAAAAAATTCACTAAAACGACCGACATATACAAACCCAATGTAAGTTTTCCGACTAAAAATACCCAATGTTTCATCATGCTCTCAAAAGTTAAAATATAAAAATTCACTGACTTTGGTCAGGCTTTGGAGTCCGATGACCAACATCACACTAAGTGCCAAGGCAAATTTCCAGTTTGGTTGGAGCTTTTCACTCCATTGATGGGAATTGTCCATTCGATAAACCAACACAAGGGTCACCACAATCACCATCACATCCGAAAGTCCCGCAAGACCTGCATTGAGAACCCAATACCCAAAATCGATCCCATATTCCCCTAAAAACTCCAGTTTTTCGGCGAGCATATTGGGCAACATAATCCCCCCCTGACCGATCATCCCCCCAAGCACTTTGGTGACCACATCAAAATCCTCGGCTCTAAAAAAGACCCACGCGATATTGACGAAGTTAAAGGTGATGAACCACCCCAACCAATCCCACATCCGCAATCCCAGATCTTTCCAAATACGGTGAATAACAATGGCAGCACCGTGCAATGCCCCCCAAATCACAAACATCCATGACGCACCATGCCACAATCCCCCGATCAAAAAGACCGCAAAGAGATTACCATAGTTGTGGAATCGCCCCACTTTGTTCCCGCCTAAGGGGATATAGATATAGTCACGTAAGAAACGAGAAAGGGTAATATGCCATCGTCGCCAGAAGTCTTGAATGTCACGGGCTTTGTACGGGGAGTTAAAATTGATGGGGAGTCGGATATTAAACATCAAGCTTATCCCAATCGCCATATCGGTGTACCCACTAAAATCGAAGTACAGTTGCAACGTATAACTTAGACTCGTTGCCCACGCTTCAAAGAGATTAAGGGTCTGCGCCACATCAAATCCCGTATTTGCCCATGAAGCAAAGGTATCGGCGATAATCACCTTTTTAAACAACCCTATGGAAAAAAGGAACACTCCCACAGCGACGTTACGCCATCGTATCGCCCAGTTCCATCGGTTGACAAATTGGGGCATCATCTCTGCATGGTGCAAAATAGGCCCTGCCAAAAGATGGGGAAAATAGCTCACAAAGAGCATATAGTTGAGAAAGTCCACCTCTTTGACCTTCGCTTTATACGCATCCACCAAAAAAGCGATTTGGGTGAAGGTAAAAAAGCTAATCCCCAAAGGGAGAATAATATCCGGTAAGGCAAGATCGGTACCCCAAAAATCGTTCACATTTTCCAATAAAAAATCGGTGTATTTAAAATAGCCCAATAAGGCGATATTAAAGACGACTCCAAACCCCAATACCACTTTACGGGAAAGATGGAACAATTTATCACCCGAAAGTGCCGATCCCACCAAAAAGTTGACCAAAATACTGGCTAAGAGTAAAGGGATATAGACCACATTCCAGTAGCCATAAAAGAAAAGACTTCCCCCCACCAGCCACACTTTAGACCCTAAGATAAGTTTATGGCGTAAGAACCAAAAATACCCCAAAAGCATAATGGGCAAAAAGAGAAAAATAAAAATATACGAATTAAAAAGCATTGAATTTCCATGCGTGTGGTTTCTGTTAGTAGAATTATAAAGGATGGTTGCTTGGAAAAACAACGGATGGGGTTAAGGTTAGAATGTTTATGCGAAAAAAATGGGTGAGAGTTAATCCAAAAAATACGAATGGATGAGTACAATTAAAATAAGAGATGTCCCATTGCATCACGATTTTAGTGGAGGAGATAGAACGATGTTACCTTTTGTCACCCTATGGCAAAAATGGTGTAAAGCTTTTAGTCAAAAAGTTGTCTCACTACCACGATCCAATCACGTACGCGAAATAGATTTAATCACCAATACGATGCTTGAAGCCCTCTATGTGACCGATATTGATGGAAATATTACCCGCTGACCTTACGCAGTAAATAATTTTTTCGGGATAAGCGTGGTATAAATTTGATA
>JAVHOQ010000005.1:0-25176 GCA_036170115.1 Sulfuricurvum sp. | reverse complement strand
AGGTGGAATTAAAAATCTTGTTTTACTGGTCTTGAAAAAAGGGAGCATTATAATAGTGCATCTTTTGTAGCAAATCTTCAGGGTTTCATATATCCTCCATTACCATTGGAAAAGATGCAAACACAACAAGGAATTATAAAATCTATCGTTAAACGTCAAAAAATGGATGACTTGCTAGTATTGAAAACCACTGATAGTCTCCAAAAAGAATATGCGTATCGTCTTTATGGTTCAGCTGATAAATATGTTGATCAGAATGTTACAGTTTATTACAGTCGAGAGTTTAGTAGTGCTTTTTCAATTGATAATCAAATTCATCACATAGTTACCAATGATACTCATAGAATTCTTGATCCGATTCCTTATGACTATGAACGATCTTTACGGATTAATAGAGAATTTTGGAATCTTCCAAAATATTGCTTTTATATCCTTCTTTTTTCAGCATTCATGATCTGGGCTCCTGATTAAAGCAGACGTTGCTGATTCATCGGCTAAATCAGATGAAATTCCATCCAAAAATCAAAAGGAGAAATAAAAATGGAAAATTACACACTCGACATAACAAAAATTCCTCCTCATCGTGAGGGGGAAATTACCCCATCACCGCTTCGCGAATACCCTCTTCGAGGTGACCGATAACATACCCATCGGTTGCGTCTAGTACAGCAGCGACATTAGAGGGTTGTACGACCAAAATCATCCCCACCCCCATGTTGAAGGCACGGAACATTTCGCTTCGTTCAACGTGCTGACCAATCAGTTCAAAGATCGGCAAAACACGGATAGAGGATTCATTAATCACCGCACGCATCCCCTCAGGTAGGACGCGGGGAAGATTTTCGACAATTCCCCCCCCTGTGATATGGGCTAAGGCTTGAATCTTATCTTTGAGTGCTTTGAACGTTTTGACGTAAATACGCGTAGGGGTTAGCAAGGTCTCAATAAGGGGTTTTCCCTCAAACGCATCGTCAAATTTCATCCCCATTTTTTCAAATAATACTTTACGGGCAAGGGAGAACCCATTAGAGTGCAACCCTGAGCTAGGAAGGGCAATGAGAACATCCCCTGCATGGACATGACTGGTGCGATCCAATTCACTTTTCTCCCCGATACCCACCGCAAAACCGGCTAAATCATAATCATCACTATGATACATCCCCGGCATTTCGGCGGTCTCTCCACCGATAAGGGCGCACTGCGCTTCAATACACCCTTGGGCAATACCACTGACGACCGCCGTTGCTGCATTTACATCAAGTTTTCCCGTGGCGTAATAGTCCAAGAAAAAGGAGGGCGTTCCGAAATTACAGATGAGATCATTGACACACATCGCGACCAAATCGATCCCAACGGTGTTGTGGATACCTGAATCAATCGCCAATTTAAGTTTGGTTCCCACCCCATCGGTGGCAGCTAACATAACCGGTTCACGGTACCCGCTGGGAAGTTCAAACGCCCCCGCAAAAGAGCCAATCCCCCCTAATACCCCTGCAATGTTGGTCGATTTAACCAAGGGTTTAATGTTGTCAACGAAACTGTTTCCCGCGTCAATATCGACACCGGCATCTTTGTAACTGATTTGGCTCATGGGATTTCCTCACCTATTGTAATGGCGAAAGTATAACCAAGCAGATGTTAGTCTAAGTTTATTTGGTGGAGATGGTTTCCATTTGGATGAGACGAAACCCAATCATATAAAAACGGCTCTCAGGGGTATCGGGGACACGAAACGCTGTGCGCATGAAATCGACACTATTATTCCAACTCCCCCCACGAGAGGTTTTGAGATTTTTGAGGCATGGTGACCCATACGTATTGGTATAACAACTTTTTGTCCACTCCCACACGTTTCCATTCATGTCGTACAGACCAAAACCATTGGGCTGTTTGTGCGCCACAGGGTGGATGGTCTCTTGCGCGTTTTTGTCGTACCATGCGATGGTCTCTACACACGAAGGATCATTGCCAAACGACCATGCAGTCGTGGTTCCTCCCCGTGCGGCGTATTCCCATTGCGCCTCCGTGGGAAGGGCGTAGTGGGCATGATTGAGACGATTGAGTTTTTGGATAAAGGTTTGAATATCGTTCCAACTCACACTCTCTACGGGACAATTCTCCCCACATGACGCAAAGGCACTGGGATTGCTCCCCATGACCGCACGCCATTGCCCTTGAGTCACCTCCGTTGTCCCCATCTTGAACCCTTTGAGGGTGACATAATGGCGCGGGAGGGTATCCTCACCCCCATCACCCCCCATGCAAAAACTCCCTGCGGGGATCGAGACCATGGGTATCTCCACCGCATATCCCCCCATGACCAACCCCATCAACCACCCCATTATGCTACCAATTGGCATACCCCACTCCTTTTAAAAATGATCCATCCTCACTGCTTCAATGCGATTTAATCTCTACGTGTTACAATCGCTTCAAAATTCCACACGAGAACCCAAAAACATGAAATCTTTTATTTATCCCGAAATGGTTGTCCATATTCCGATGTGTACGCACAAATTGCCCTCCCACGTACTCCTTGCCAGTGATGATGTTTCACTTCTCACCCCTGAGCTACATCGTTATCGCAAGTCAACGGTCACTACGATCCCAACGACCTCCTTGTTGGAGTCATTACGAACCCTTGAGGATAACAGTGCTGATGTGATCCTCATCGATGGTCACATTTCCGATGCTGCCACACTTGCCCACATGAACCGCATTCTCAACGAAACAGGTTTGATGGTAATGTCTCACCCCTCGTTAGACGATGTTGCTGCCAATACTGCCTTGATGGAAACTTTGGGTCATTATTTCAAAATTATTATGCCCTATTATGCGGGAAATGGATCAACCCTCCTGTTATGTTCCAAAGAATATCACCCCACCGCTGACATCATCTTACAACGCAGTGACCTCCTTGAGGGGCTTGAGTTTTATAACTGTGATGTCCATACTGCGGTCTTTGCGATGCCCAATTATGTGCGCAAAAATTACTTGGGCATTATCCGTAACTAATGGCATTTGAGTATGCCATTGCCCTCACGGGGGGGATTGCCACGGGTAAAAGTACCGTTGCGTCGTTGATGGGGCTTAATGGTCTTCGTATTATCGATGCCGATGCCATTGCCCACGCTCTTTTGGAGGAGAACCGTGCATGGGTCGTTGAGTCTTTTGGGGAAGAATTTGTTACCAATGGCAAGGTAAACCGTCCCGCACTGGGTAACGTGATTTTTTCCGATCCGTTGGCAAAACAAGCTCTTGAAACGTTTTTGCACCCCAAAATCCGCACCGCCATCGAAGAAGCCAGCGAAAAACAAGACCGTCTCAACTACCCCTATCTTATCGATATTCCCCTCTTTTTTGAGACCAATTCCTACCCCATCACCCATTCGGTCGTGGTCTATACCCCCAAAATCATTCAATTAGAGCGATTTATGAAACGTAATGGCTTTTCACATGAGGAATCACTACGCCGTATCGAGAGTCAACTGGATATTGAGACCAAAAAACAACGTGCTACGTGGGTCATCGATAATTCACTCAATCTCAAGCACCTCCAAAAAGAGTGCGAAGCGTTTGTCGAGACCATCAAAATGCTCTATCCTGCACCAAGGGTGTGAACGAAATTTAGGTTAAAAGGAAATAGATAATGCTCCAAATCGCCAAATATTGTGCCAGTGGCAACGACTTCGTGATCTTTCATGCGTTTGAAAAAGGGGATCGTTCGACCCTTGCTCAAACCCTCTGTGACCGTCAAAACGGCATTGGTGCCGATGGTCTCATTGTCTTGATCCCCCATGCGGAGGTTGATTTTGAGTGGGAGTTTTACAATGCCGATGGTTCGACCGCGTCGATGTGTGGCAATGGTTCACGTGCGTGCGCTCACTATGCGCACCGTTTTGGGTTGGCGGGTTCTGCCATGGCGTTTGTGACGGGTGCAGGAGTCATTAACGCCCACGTGGAGGGAGATAGGGTGCAAAGTGACCTCACCCCGCCGCACATCCTCAATCACGCCATTATCGAAGAGGGGATGACGTGGTGGTTGATTGATACGGGAGTGCCGCATCTGATCACGTTTGATGCCGATATTAACCACTTTGATCTTGATTTAGCGCGAAAATTGCGCCATCGCTACAACGCCAATGTCAATATCGCCCATATCAATGAGGATGGAACGTTACGTGTCCGAACGTATGAGCGGGGGGTGGAAGATGAGACCCTTGCGTGCGGGACGGGGATGGCAGCGAGTTTTTACCGAGCGCATCGTGAAGGAAACGTTCATGCCTCCACTCAAGTGTTCCCCAAAAGCGGTGAAACGTTGTATCTTGGGCTTGAGAGAGGAATCATTACCTTCACAGGGGACGTAAAAGGGGTGTTTGAGACGGTGTGGAGAGGGTAAAACTCCTCTCAAAACGTCCGATTTTTGATGCTGTCCATTTGTGTAACGTTCCAAAACGTGGTATCGGTTTGGGATTCGAGTCGATTCTCTTGGGCATCGTTGAGGCGTGAAAAAAAGTCTAAGTGCGTTGCTGCTTCCACCGCATCCACCGTCGTAATATACGAGGAGATGCGTCCATTTTCCCCTACATTTTGGGGGATAATAAAAGCAAGCAGATGGATCTCTTTCCCTTTTTTCGTTGCATAGATTTTAAAAAATGCTTCAGGAATTTGGATACCTGAGGGGAGTTTTTTGGGCGTTTTTCCAAAAATAGGTCCCGTAAAGACGGCAATTTTACCCCCTAAGTGGGTCATTTGATCCATCTCTGCTGCTTCAAGCCGTTGCCAAATTTTACGGTTAAGATTCGGGCGTTGCGGGGTGATGTTACTCATCAAAAAGGTATCCGCTTGGGAAGCTTTGCCATACAGCGAGACTATCGCATGATTGGGTGCCATATGCCCTCGATCGTAGCCACTGTTGGTGTACGCTTGTTGGGTGACACGGGCTAAGGTTCGGTTATCGACCTTGAAGTCGCTGGGACGCTTAACGTGAGGTGGTTCCCCCTCTAGGGGATGGATTTTATAGACGACCCACAACGGATTTTTGCGCTGTTCATCGTATTCGAGCATAAAATGGTCATTACGGAGGATATGACTCCATCCCCACGATTGGGTTTTGGGAACCCCCTCAAAGGAAGCGGATGGACGAAAAGAGAATACTTCAAGACCATACCACCCCAACAGCAGGGGAAATGTCATCAGCAGTATCTTAGGATACTTGATAAGAAGACCAATAATATACATGAGCAGCTGTTCTTTACGCATACACTTATTCCTTTATGTCGAAGTACTTACAATCCCGCCCGTTCCATAATCTTGGCTTGGGCATCGGCGATTAAGGGTTCGATAATATCATCCATGAGTCCCCCTTGCATAATCTCTTCGAGTCGATAGAGGGTAAGGGTGATTCGATGGTCAGAGATACGATTTTGGGGATAATTGTAGGTACGAATACGCCCACTTCGGTCTCCCGTCCCCACTTGATCTTTACGCTCTGACATCTCTTTTTCTTTTGCCTCGTTCATTTGCATCTCATAAATACGGGCTTTGAGGATTTGCATCGCTTTGTCTTTATTTTTATGTTGCGATTTTTGATCTTGGTTGTTGACCACGATACCCGTAGGGAGATGGGTGATCCGTACAGCAGAATCGGTGGTATTAACACTTTGTCCTCCGCAACCACTGGAACGCATTACATCGATTTTAAGGTCACTTTCGTTGATGATCACTTCGACATCATCCACTTCGGGCATGACCGCTACGGTGATAGCAGAGGTATGTACCCGTCCTTGCGATTCGGTAGCAGGGACACGCTGAACACGATGGGTTCCCGCTTCGTATTTGAGACGTGAATAAACTTGCTCCCCTTTGATCAGAGCAACAATCTCTTTGAACCCTCCCGCATCGGAAGGACTGGCGTTCATGAGTTCAATTTTCCATCCCCGAACATCGGCATAACGGACGTAGGCGTTAAACAAATCACCCACAAAAATCGCCGCTTCATCCCCTCCCGTTCCCGCACGCAACTCGATATAAATGTTGCGTTTATCGTTGGGATCAGAGGGGATAAGGAGTTTTTTAATCGCTTGTTCCAGCGGTTCGACGAGGGGTTCGAGGGCGCGTAACTCCTCTTTGGCAAGTTCGCCCAGTTCGGCATCAAAGGCAAGGGCTTTATTCTCTTCGATATCCTCAAGGAGTTTTTTGTACTCTGTTGCTTTGGTGACAATGGATTGGATGGCTGATTGTTCTTTGGAGAGATCGGTCATCCGTTTGATGTCGTTTCCGATGTCGGGGGAACTCAAAAGCTCGGTTAATTCGTTATAACGATGAATAAAAGGGGTCAGTTTGTCGGATAACATGGGTAATTCCTAAAAAGAGGCGTTTGGGGAAATGAATGATTTTTGTGCGATTTTATCATCCCGTACGTGATACAAGATCCACTATGACAAATGGATTCCGTGTCGTAGCACGGAATGACGTGGTAGCCTTACGCTGCGATTGCGTTGACAGCGAGGTGAAGACGACTTACTTTACGAGAAGCAGTCTCTTTTTTCAAGACACCTTTGCTAACATATTTATGTAAGTTTGCATTTGCAATGACAAGAGCAGCTTGTGCTTCTTCTTTGTTCCCAGCATCTACTGCAGTACGAACGGCCTTAACGATGTTTTTGATACGTGTGCGGTAGAATCGGTTGCGTTCTGTACGCTTTTCCGTCTGACGGATACGTTTTAATGCTGACTTATGGTTTGCCATGGCATTTATCCTTATCGAATTTTTTTTAGGGTAGAATACTACCTTAAAGATAATTAAAATTAAGTTAAATTTTATCCACACAGGGAGAAGTCGCGAGATGAAATTATTTGGCACCGATGGGGTACGCGGAGAAGCAGGGACATTTTTGAGCGCGCAATTGGCAATGCGGGTTGCCATGGCAGCGGGAATCTATTTTAAAGACCATGCTAAAACCAAAAAAATACTGGTAGGAAAAGATACCCGTAAAAGTGGTTATATGATTGAAAATGCCATTGTAAGTGGTTTAACCGCCGTAGGATACGATGTAATCCAAGTAGGTCCCATGCCTACTCCTGCGATTGCCTTTTTGACTGAGGATATGCGGTGTGATGCGGGAATTATGATCTCGGCAAGTCATAACCCGTTTGAAGACAATGGAATTAAATTTTTTGATGCGCATGGGAATAAGCTCTCCGAAGAGATTGAGGGACAAATTGAAGCCATCGCCATTGACGAAGAAAAACTTCAATTCGCCCAAGTGACCGGTAAGGAAATTGGGGCTGCCAAACGGATTGATGATGTGGTGGGACGCTACATCGTACAACTCAAAAACTCCTTTTCCCGTGATTTGACCCTTCAAGGGATTCGGGTCGTTTTGGATGCGGCTAATGGGGCAGGGTACAAAGTAGGGCCTACCGTATTAGAAGAGTTGGGGGCAGAAGTGATCGTCTTGCACGATAAACCCAATGGATTTAACATTAATGAAGGGTGTGGTGCGTTGCACACCAAAGATTTGCAAATTGCGGTCAAACAATACCGTGCCGATGTGGGATTAGCCCTTGATGGAGATGCGGATCGGTTGATTGTCATCGATGAAAATGGCGAAGAGGTGGATGGCGACCAAATTTTAGGGGCATTGGGACTCTTTTTACACAAAAATGGGATGCTCAAAGGGGATGGTATCGTCTCTACGGTAATGAGCAATCAAGCCCTTGAAGACACCATGCGTGACCATGGATTGGTTTTGCATCGCTCCAATGTGGGGGATAAATACGTCCTAGAGATGATGCGTAAACAGGGGATCAACTTTGGGGGGGAACAAAGTGGGCATATCATTATGCACGACTACGCCAAAACAGGGGATGGATTGGTCAGTGCTTTGCAAGTGTTGGCGTTGCTGATTACCTCCCAAGAAAAAGCCAGTCAGGTGTTGCGCCCTTTTGAACTTTATCCTCAAAAACTGGTCAATATCAAGGTAAAAGTCAAAAAACCGCTTGAGAAGATCGATGGCTTACCAAAAGAACTTGATGCGATTGAAGCCCTCCATATCCGTCATCTGATCCGTTATTCAGGGACTGAGAATAAATTGCGTATTTTGCTTGAAGGGAAAGATGCCAAGCAGATGGAAAAACAGATGAAACATCTCGTCCACTTCTTCGAGGGAAAACTCAATGGTTAAGGCATGGTTAGCAGCGACCATCATTGCCATGGGGATGTTTTTGGTCGATCAAAACATCAAATTCTTTTTTGTCGATGGGCTGCGCGTCTATACCCAGTGCATTGATCTTATTTTAGTGTATAACCACGGGGTCGCTTTTTCGTTTTTTGCCTTTTTAGGGGATAATTTAAAATGGATTCAACTGGCGTTGATTGGGGGAGTGATCGGCTATGCCGTTTGGCTCAAAGATGAGTGTTATCTCACCCCTATGGCGATTATGATTGGGGCAGCTCTTTCTAACTTGTCAGATCGTTTTATCTATGGCGGCGTGGTTGATTATGTCTATTGGCATTGCGGATTTAATTTTGCAGTCTTTAATGCCGCTGATGTCATGATCGATATTGCGGTCGTATGGCTCCTTATTTTAAACATGAAACCCAAATTGTGCAGTGAGTTAAGTGATATTTAACTTCGCACACACTATAATTCCTCTCCTAAATTGGTCGCATAGCTCAGTTGGTAGAGCACTACCTCGACAAGGTAGTGGTCACAGGTTCGAGTCCTGTTGCGACCACCACTTCTCCTCTTTTCAACAATCATACTAAATTTTTTAAAGAACTGTGTATCATGACCCACTGGATCCAAAGCGACGACGGAAGCTATACCGCCTACAGCCCTGAATATAACGAACATTATCACTCGACCAAAGACGGTGCGCTCAATGAGTCGCTCAAAAAACACATAGAGCCTGCTTTTGCCCTCCATGGTGACAAAAATCATCTCCGTATTATCGATATTTGTTTTGGGTTGGGCTTTAATACGTTGCTGAGTTTGTATTATCGGGATACCTATTTTCCAGAGACGACATTGGAAATTTTCTCCCCTGAACTCGATGGTGCGTTGGTCGCATCACTGGTCACGTTTCCGTATCCGACACTGTTTGACCCCTACAAAAGAGTGATCACGGACATTGCAACGAGAGGGAAATATCACGATGAGCGTACCACCATAACGGTCGACATTACCGATGCCCGTTTGGCAATGAGTACCTTAGAAGGAGAATGGGATATTTGTTACCAAGATGCGTTTAGCCCTGCGCACAATCCCATGTTATGGACACACGAGTATTTTCACGATGTGGCACGAGTGATGGGAAAAGCAGGGATAGTGACCACCTATTCCACCGCATTGGCAACCCGTTTGGCACTCCATGAAAATGGGTTTGGGGTCTATCTCAACACAGGGGAGGGGTATCGCAATGCGACCATCGCCTCACGACAAACACTTACACGGTATGAAAAGGTGAATATGGAACACAAAATGAAATGCAATCCTCAGGGACGATCGTTGCGCGATGGGATGGATGTATGAAAAAATGGCTATTTTTAGGATTTTTTTGGGGAATGAGTGCAATCGCTTCCCCCACCCCTGCGCTGACCAAAATGAGCCAATCCTCGGAATACTCCCCCGAATTTCAACAACAACTCAAGGCGTGCAATCAGGGCAATACCAAAGCGTGCAGCGATGCTTCCTTTACCCTCTACAATTTTGGGGATATGCCCAAGGTGATCGTCATTGTCCAAAAAATGTGCTTGGATAAAACGTATGCGGAGTGTACGTTTTTGGGGGATATTTACACCAATGGGTACAAAGGAACCCCGTATAATCCCCAAAAAGGGTTTCAATGGTACACCAAAGCGTGTCAGGGTGGTGATCAACAAGGGTGTCGTATGCTCAAAGATTTCTCTACCCAAGGGGGAAAAATCATTCACAACACGGCACCCAAAATCAAACAGTTGACCCACGCCTGCCATACCGGGGACAAAGAAGCGTGTGTCGATTTGGCCGTACGGTATAAGGGGGGAATCGGGGTGAAAAAAAATTATACCACTGCGTTAAAACTCTTCGACCAAGGGTGTAAGGGGAATCGTGGGCTGAGTGATCGACGATGTGAGGGGAAAATGGACATTTTAGAAGCGCTTAAAATTGGGGATTTTGCGGATTAATACCAGTGACGCTTGACATCTCTTTGTAGTAAGTATATGCTTTTTGATCGCTTCCCATACGCTTTGTCACGATGCTGTTTTAGTGACTAACAATGGGCGAGAATTTCGACGTGTCGAGGGGTTGAAAGTAGAAAATTAGGCATAACCCTCACCGACGAAAAGTGGATTCTTTAAATCGGTAATGGTCAATAAGATGATAGAGCCGATTTTCATTAAACCGCCAAAAGTGTTGGGGATCAAATTCACGGTGCTGTCGCATCTGCGCATAGAGTGCTTCATGGGTTAAGTGTGGATAGTTATTATCCGTTTCGACCAATATTTTTTCGAGTAATGCCACCGATTCGGGGGTGGTATCATCATCTTTGAGGCGTGTTTTGGGGAAAAAGAGGTAGAGCTTGTAAACCGCAAGCCCAAGCCCCACGATAAACGCCCCCATCATCAGCCATTGAATTTTCTCCATGGTTAATACAACGCACTGATGCGATCGACATCATTCCAGCTCATCGTCTTAGTGGTCGAAGAGGTAAGGATATGACGCATATAACGGGCAAAAACATCGGTTTCGATATTGACTCGCGTCCCTTTTTGGTACGTCCCAAAGAGGGTTTCGCGCATGGTGATGGGGATAATCGTCAGACGAAACGCATCGCGCATCACCTCATTGACCGTGAGGCTAATCCCATCGATGGTGATGGAACCTTTGGGGGGGATGAGGGGGATAAATGCCGCATCCACGGCAATGACCACCTCATAACTGTTCCCATGGTCGCTAATCGAGGTAATCGTACCGATGGTATCGATATGCCCTTGGACGATATGTCCCTCAAACCGATCCCCCATCATCATGGCAGGTTCGATGTGAACACGTCCTGTGAGCTTTTCGGTGGCGATATGGTCTAGCGTTTCGGGGGAGAGTTCCACACTAAAGCCATCAGGCTCGATGCTCACGACCGAAAGACAGGTACCATTAATCGCAATCGAATCACCCAATTTGGGTTTATGAGTCGCTTTGAGTGAGAGTCGGTTGGCACCAAAACTTTTGACCATCGCCATTTCTCGAATGAGTCCTGTAAACATCGTACCTCTTTTGCTAATTTTTTACGTATGTGTCATGCCAAACACTCTCTGTCACCCTGTCATTGCGGACTCAATCCGCAACCTTAGACCCTGAATCAAGTTCAGGGTGACGGGAGAGGGTGTTAAAAAACAATTTTCCCCTCTTCTTGCAACGTACGAAGAATTGCTTTGGCTTTGGTATGCCCATTGTAAGCAGCTTTTCGGCACCATTCTAATGCTTTGTCATGATCGGCTTCGCCCCCCAACCCTTGGTCATACATGAGTCCCAGATTGTATTGCGCTTCTGGGAGATCCATCTGCGCTGCGCGGGAAAAACAGATAAAGGCTTTGGGGTAGTTTTGGATCACCCCATGCCCCTCTTTAAACAAGACACCCAAATTATTAAACGCCCCCGCATGACCCCGTTTGGCACCCTCTTCGTACCAAAATGCCGCTTCGCTAAAATTTTGCACACATCCAAGCCCTTTTTCCAGACTTAACGCCACTTCGTATTGGGCTTGAGGAAAATTTAAAATTGCACAACGAAGGAGTAATTCATGCGATTTAAACTGATCATGCGCGACCACAACACCATCAGCGTACATTAATGCAAGATTAAACAACGCCGTAGGTTCCTCCAATGCCGCAGCACGAACGTAATAGTCATACGCCTTTTCTAAATCAACGGCTACCCCTAATCCCTGTTGATAGAGATACCCCAACGACGAGAGGGCAATGGGGTGATTTTGGAGGGCTAAGGGTTCAAATCGTTCCCGAGCTACAGGGTAATCGTGGGCATGAAGCGCATCAAAAGCTAATTGAAGCATAAATATCCATTTTTTGGGGGATTATAACGTGCATACCTTTAACGTCTAACTTTGCGGGTCTCGCGCTGTTTTTCTTTAAGTCGGGTTACAACATCTTTGAGTTCCTCTTTTTTTTTTGAGGAGATCATCACGGATGAGATGCTCTTCATCCCCATCTACGTCTGGATCGTATTCTAGGGGGGAAGGATCATAATTTTTTAGGAGATCTTCAAGGGTCATTGATGGGGTGTTCATGGTTTTTTCCGTTAAAAAATTTTCTTTATTATAAAAGGTTTTTGCTTATTCTCACTCACATTAAAAAGGCAATGGTTATTTTTTGTCTCATAATGGGGTACTTCATCCCCTAAAAGATAGAACAAAAATTGTATTGATTTAGGTATCTACCCACTTGAAGGAACATTATGTCTATCCAAACCTACATCGCTGAAAACAAACTTGAATGGATGATCGTTTTTAACGGCTCAACCGATGCTTACCAATACGCGTATCGCGGATGTCTTGTCATTACTGAGGGAAAAGTGATTACCCCCGACAAAAGCCTCCCCCCCAAAGAGATCGTTAAGCAAGTATTGCTCGCTACCAACAGCGATACCATCGATTTTATGGCACTTGAACTTCCGACCATCAATCTTTTTGAAGGATTTTTTGCCAAATACCAACCCTATTTAACCCCTGAGGGGCAATATCTTCTCTTTATCTCCGACATCAATGGAAAAGGAAAATTTATTTACGAGGGGATCACGTTTTACGCCTACGCACTCGATGAGAGTTCGGTCTGGAATGAAGTGCTTGATTATGCCGATTTGTCCAAAGGGGATTTGAAAAAAATGTCCGATAAAGAGAAAATCGATACCGTGTGCAAAGAGATGAAACGGACAAAACTTCGTATCACCGACAAAACGTATGAGGAGATCAAAGCGACCCAAACGGCGCAAGGGAAACTTTCGTTCGGAGCGGTTTAATACCCGTTCTTTGAAGCGTTATTTCTCCACCATCACCGTTTGGTATTTTGTGTATAACACATTTGCCCCCTCTTGAATCCGTACCTCTCGACGGGGGGTATAATCGACTAAATAACTCCCTTTTTCAAAAACCGAAAAATCAACACACAATTTTGCCGCTGCATGGATGAGATTAAGGGGGAGTTCTTGTTTGTCGGTGGTGATGATGACGTGGGCGGAAGGGCGATCTTTGAGATGGAGCCACACATCTTTGGCACGGGCGCGCTGAAGCAGTTGAATGTTCCCCCGCTCACTTTTTCCCAACGACACTTTGACCCCCTCGATCCAAAATTCGGCAATCCCATCGGAGAGGGTTGCTTTGGGTTTGGCTTTGGTGCCTGCGACCTTTTGGGGAAAAAGCAACGCAATTTCTTGAGGGGTTGTGGCACCCTCAATGGTGTGGTAAAACAGCTCCAAATAGCGAATTTTCTCCTCCAGATTGTCCCGCTCTTTGAAAAGATTCACCCCTTTTTGTTTGGCTTTTTTCCCTTTTTTAAAAAGCGCGTCCGCCATTCTTGCCCCCGTAGGTAGCCCTTTGGGTACCTCAAACGTTGCGGTTTCTCCTGTAAAATCTTCTAAAGTCAGATGCGTCTCATACCCTTTGATCCGGTGCAAGTTGGCTAAAATCAGTTGCCCTTGGTATTGCGCTTCGTGGGCTTCATGGAGCAGTGTTGCTTCGTTGGGGAGTGCCTCACGATGGATCCGTAAGTGGGTGAGGCGTTTGAGAAGGAGCGTTTTTTTCTCTTTTTTGAGCTTGGTAAGTTGGGAAGAGGCGTATAGCTCGTAGGTTTGACGTAAAAATTCCTCTACGTTCTCAAGCGGATACCACACAGGGGTATACTCAGGACGGGGAGGATTGACCAACACCTCCCCCACACGGACACTGCGTACGGAGACCATTTCATCAATATGACGTAACGCTTGAAGAACGATTTCCTCTTTATCAAGCAAAATCGCATTGGTGTATTTTCCCGTAAATTCCAACTGAAGGAGGGTTGTTTCGCTCTTGTACACGCCGTTTTGGGTCACGGTCATACGGAGTATTTTATCCCCATTGTGGAGGCTAATGGTGTGAATGGTGGAACGATTCAGCCGTTTGGCAAGGAGAACATCAAAAGGGGCGTTGTAGGTTTTGGTTCGTTGGGAGTTTGGGGAGATGAAGATCATTGCATTGTCTCGCCGCATATCAAACGTCCATGCGTTGCGCTTATCAAACTCAATCCGTATTTGGGTGTCACTGATTCGATAGACCCGTTCGATATGGGTAAATTGGGTCATCTGGGTAATAATTTGGGCTAAATGGGTCTGTTTCATGGGGAAGTCTTTCGTGGAGTTTACAATGGCGTAATGATACCGTGTTCTAACTGGAGGGATCGCTTGCCGAAAAAAATCGGCAAACGTTGGTTAGAACATAAACCACGCAAGAAGATACAAGGTATTGTTATCCGAAGCATTACGACCTAATCCATCGTAATTCATCCGTGATCCATCAAATTTATCATAACGTGTGTATTGCAACGCCAATTTGATCGTTTGCACGGGGAGATAATCCAATTCGAGCAACTCTCCACGGGTAGTGGGAGATGCGTTAAAGGTACCGTATTTGGTGGCATCCATAGACCCTAGGGTCGTAAACGCTCCTAAGGATGCGCCGTATTTTTGATCATAATAGTAGCTCACTTTTGCACGGGTGGTGGATAAGGTATTATGCGTATTATCCGCTAAAGCAAGGGATTGACTTGCATCCAGTTTTTGGGTCTCCCAAATTTTAGTTGCGGTTGTGGTGATGATATGCGAACCATTGGTGTATTGGTACTCTGCATCGATGGCACGATCTGTATAGGTATCAAGTAATCCTCCGATATTAGTAATAGCAAGGGGATTGATACGTGATCGCATCGCATAACCACCCACCATAATATAACTGTTGTCATAGTAGTGTTGCACGGCTACTCGCGCATACGGCGTTGTCCCATCAACAAGCGAAGCATCCCCTTTGAGGGCTTGATTTTTCCAACCAAACATCCCCATAATTCCCCCCGGTTTGGCACTGCGATAGGCGGCAAGTTCAGCGTAAAGCCAATCATTCCACAACGCATACGCGCCGATCCCCCCTACAGCTTGTCCTAATCCACCATCAACGGTCGTTGCAGCAGCAGGTGCGTTGGCAATGGCAGAAGAGGCATACGGAAATTGCCATGTCGGGGTACTGTTCCACACATCTGACATAGAGGGATTGTTATTCACCGTTAATCCATAAATAAGCTCTTTCTCTGCCAACATAACCGAATCGGCATACCGAATATCCATGTTATCAATCCCAATATGGTGGGCAATATCGGTTTTAGTGGGCAAATTGATTCCGCTATAGGTCAACTGAACAAACGCTCCCGATTTATCGGTAATTTTCCCCGCATAAAAAAGGCTCACTTGGGGGATCACCACTTTGCTGTCTTTGGTCACGGTGACACTATCACTGGCTAACCCATTTTTATTACTTGTTCGGGTCATATCTGCCATGACCATAGCCGCTAGGGGGAGGGGCATTTTGCTTTTTTCACCATTATTCATGGTGTATCCACGCAGTTTAAATTCTCGCCCTGTTTGGGTTAACTCGGGAAAAACCGTATGACAAACGGTACAATCAAATCCCGTTTGACGGGCAAAACTGGGGACAGCATACGCCGTATCGACAAAGGCACTTAGCAACAATGCCCACCCCGCCAACCTCTTCATGGTGGTTATTTTCATTCATACTCTTTACAGTACATCATCTTTATTGCATTGTAGTAAAAGAGTGTGAATTTTTGATGAATTTTTAAAGTTTACTTTTTTTTAGCATCTAATTGCTCTTTGGTGTATTCAGCGAAGATGAGATTTTGGAGAAAGTACTTAGCACGGGAATAAGGTATAATAACCACTATCGTTAAATGACAGTAGGGTGAAATACGCACATTTCAAACACTTAGTATAAGTATAATAACCAATAGCGTTAAATTTAGGTCATGAGTAGGTAGTTTTAATGTGGGCAAAATTTCAAGAGGTGATTAATCGTTCCATTCGATCGTATCCTCAGTACGTTTTGGGTATTTTTGCCATACTCTTTTTTATCCTTATTAGCTCCCATTTTAACCCTGCATCACAAGCCCTTATTGCGTATGGAACCGTAGGATTTTTTATCGTTGCTATCGTGTTTGGATTTGCTGATAAAATCCGATTGACCTTACTTTTTTTAGCCCTTTTGGTCTCGTGGCGGTATATTGTTTGGCGTGTTACTGATACCATTGTGTATACGGGTTTTTTCGATTTTATTGGGACGCTATTGCTCGTTATTGCTGAAATGTATGGGCTTATCCTCTCGACGTTGGGTATTTTTACGTCGCTCAATCTCTTAGACCGAAAACCTCTAAGCATTGCCCATGTAGCCCCCTCTGATTTGCCCAGCGTGGATGTCGTTATTCCTACGTATAATGAAGCGTTTGAATTGGTCATCGATACGGCATTGGCGTCGAGTATGATGCACTATCCCCCTAATAAACTTCGAGTATGTATTCTCGATGATGGAGGGAGTGATCAAAAAATCAGCGATCCCGATCCCACCAAACGGGCGATTGCTTTGAAACGGCGGGAACAATTTCAACGATTTTGCGATGAAAATGGGGTAAGTTACATCGCCCGTGAGCGCAATATCAATGCTAAAGCGGGGAACATTAACAGTGCGTTGCGGTATTTAACGGGAGAATTGATCCTTATTTTGGATTGTGACCATATCCCTACGCATGATTTTTTAGAAAACACCGTAGGGGAGTTTATTAACGATCCCAAGATGTTTTTGGTGCAAACCCCTCATGCGTTTTACAATCCTGACCCTGTCGAAAAAAATCTCAATGTGTTCCGTCACTCCCCATCAGAAAATGAGATGTTTTATTACCATATCCAAAAAGGGCATGATTTTTGGGAGAGTTCGTTTTTCTGTGGATCGGCTGCGGTATTGCGCCGTAAATATCTCGATGAGGTGGGGGGCATTGCGGGGGAGACCATCACCGAAGATGCCGAAACCGCCCTCAAACTCCACGCCAGAGGGTACAAAAGTGCTTACATCCCCATTCCGATGATTCGGGGGTTGCAACCGGAGAGTTTTAGTGCGTTGGTCTTGCAACGGGTTCGATGGTCACAGGGGATGATCCAAATTTTTCTGTTGGTTAATCCGCTGATGCAAAATCTGAAACTTCACCAAAAACTAAGTTATTTTAGTGCCAGTTTCTTTTGGTTTTTCTCCTACGCACGGGTAGTGTATCTCTTAGCCCCCTTGGGGTATTTGATTTTTGGGCTTCGGGTCTATCATGCGACCCCCATGGAAATACTTATTTATACGATCCCCAATCTGATTTTAGCCATCACCACCTCGTATTATCTGTACCGTAAGGTGCGGTGGAGTTTTTACTCCGAAGTGTACGAGACGGTGTTGTCCTTGTTTACCCTTCCTGCCATTTTTTCCGTTTTTCTCCACCCGCACGCCCCCGAATTTGCCGTCACCCCCAAGGGTGAGAATTCTGAGGAAGATTTTATCAGTCAGTTGTACACCCCTTTTATCATTATTTTGATCTTGATTATTGTGGGATTTTTTATGGGGATCTATCGATTTATTTTTGATCCTGTTTCGTGGACGGTCACATTAACTACGTTGATATGGAACAGTTTTAATCTCTTTTTGATCTTATCGGCATTGGTCATTGTCTATGAAAAACGGCAAGTACGACACTACACCCGTATCCCCTCGGATGAGTTGGTGATGTTGACCCTCAATAATGAAACCTATTATGGTAAGGTCTCGGATATCTCGATGGGGGGAATTTCGGTCAAGTTTTACGAAGATGAAGAGGGGAACCTTCCCCCCGCATTGGATCGTTATGTCGTGTACACATTAATTGTTGAAGATGAAGTGGGCGTTAAAACAGCACTTAAGGGGAAATACCTGCATCACTTTAAATACACTTCGGTCTTTCGTTTTACCGAATCTTTGCACGATATGCACCAACGCAAAGCGTTGTTGCGGATCATGTTTGGTAAAAATACCCGATGGATTGAATACGAAAAAATTGAGGAGCATTTAACCCCGATTGCGGCGTTTGTGCATCTTGCTTCTAAAATACGCCACGAATTGCAATTAGGTAAAATTATGCTCCATTTTATGGCTGAAGTAAAGCTCTCGTGGGCGAATTTTGTTACAACTAAATTTAAAGGATAGTCAATGCGAATTTTTCTGATCTTAGTGTTAGCATGGGGGGGATTGGTCTATGCCAAAACCCCCTTGTCACTCAAAGCCAATGGGGATGGAACCCAGACCCTCACCCTACCGCTCAATTACGAATCCCAAAATGCGACCCATTTTATGTTACGGGGGGCAAGGGCTGAGTATGCATTTAAGCTCCCTATCGCCTCACGGTGGGTGGTTCTTTCGGCTAAATTGCATCTTCGTTGTACCCCCTCATTAGCCCTTATCCCTGAACGGTCATTGATTACGATAGGGCTTAATGGGGAGACCGTAGCGCAAGCGTGGCTCAATGCTTCGGATCGGGGGATGGGGAAATTCATCGATACCCCCTTACCACCTGAAGCCTTTACTCCTTATACCACCCTTTCGTTAAGTGCCGATCAACACTACACAATCACCCATTGTGAAGACGATACCGCTTCTGAATTATGGACGAATGTGGATGCGGCTAAGAGTACCATTGAACTGACCCTTTTACCCAAAGTGCTACCCTCATCCCTCAGTGCCATTGACCAGTACCTTTTTGATCCTAAAAATGTTACCGCCCAACCCATTACCTTTGTTCTCCCCCAAAAACGGGGTCAAACTTTAGCCAAGAGTGCGGTCATTGTTGCTAGTACGTTGGGGAGTAAACTCAAATACCGTACCACCTCTATTTCCGTTGCCTCCATAATCCCCGCAACAGGCGATGCGGTGGTCATTGCCACCCACGACGAACTTAAAGCGTTACTGCGCACGTCATTTCCCACCGTTGCTGTACCCGATCTCCAAAACAATGGAATCCTTTTTATCCCCAATCCCATCAATCCCCACTATGGGATTATCGCCCTTACGGGGAAAACTGCCCCCCACGTACTTCAAAGCGCGCACGCGTTTGCCACATCAACCTTTGCGTTGTATCACGGTTCAGGGGTAGCGGTCAATCACGTGACCCTTCCACAACCCGCACAACCCTACACCGCTCCCAATTATCTCCCCACAGGGAAAAAGATTACGTTCAAAGAATTAGGTACCCCAACCACCTCGTTTAAATACATGTATCCCACCCCCATGGAGGTCAATTTTAAAATTTATCCCGACCTCTTTTTGGACGATAAAGAGAAAATTTCCCTCGGGGTCAATGGGATCTACCCCTCCAAAGTGCGGTTTGATTCGGTCTTAACGATCATGGTCAACGATAAATTTGCGTCGCAATTGACCTTTGAGGATAAACTCTCCAAAGCCGTTGGGATCACCCATTTTTTTAATTTTAAAAAATCGGATGATTTTTCCGCCTATTTGATCGGTAAAGGAGGCAATCGCCTCACCTTGCAACCCTCGATGGTACCGTTTAAAAAAGGGTTGTGTGAATTGCACAACATGGAAAACTTGCAATCGACCCTTCTAAACAGCTCTTATATCGAGTTTCCCAAAGCCCCCCATTGGCTGGAGATGCCTTATATTCGCTATTTCGTGTACGGTGCGTACCCTTTTTCCATCTATCCGGATGGTTCCCACAGTGCCATGGTCTTGGACTCTTTTTCCGATACCACGCTCCAAGGGGCTTTGAGTATCGGCTTTTTCTTGGGCAAAGAGATTGGAACCCCTCTGTATCGCATCCATGTCACTACCCATCCTGAGGAGGCAAAAGAGAAAGAGATCATCGCCATTGGTGCGTATGGACACCCCATGGGGAAACTCTTTGACACCGCTCAGGTCAAAGTGGTCAATACCCGTTTTACCACCGCGTTTCCTTTAGGTGCGTCGTTTATTGATGCACTGCCCTTTTTTGATACCGCACGACTGCACCCTTTTAGTAGCGAAGAGGCGTTGGGCGAATCGAGTCATTCCGCCAAAAAAGTGTTGATTCAACTGTTTCAATCTCCGTATCATTCGGGGCATTCGGTCGTTGCTTTCCAATACGATTCTCCCGAATCGATAGACAAAGGGATCGATTTGCTCTTTTCTCCCGAACAAGAGATTGGGTGGAACAGTGATACCCTCATTATTGATACCCAGTTGGAGAGTATTAGCTCTTTTGAATTGGGGCAAAAATATTTTGTGGGGGATTTGAGCTGGTGGGCAAAAATCCGTTATTATCTCACCGAAAGTCCCGTGTGGTTTGGGATAATGACGTTACTTTTTGCGTTTGCCTTGGCGTATGTTGTCCGTCGCATTTTGATGAATTTTAAACGTAAACACCATCCCCATGCGTAAGTTTGGTATCCTTTTTTTCCTCCTGTGGGTGACCCATCTGGGCGCGGTGACGTGGGAGAGTTTTAAGCACCACTATATCCAATCCGATGGGCGGGTGCATGATCCCCAAAATGGGGAGATTAGCCACACCGAGGGGATTGGGTATGCGATGTTTTTTGCCGTTTCGTTTAACGACCAAGCGACCTTTGAACGGTTGGATCGGTGGTTGGAGGACAATATCCCCAAAAATGACAAGGGGCTGTACCCTTGGAAATGGGGCAAAGATGGTCACGGTCACTGGGGGGTATTAGACCCCAATAACGCCACCGATGGGGATATGTGGATTGCCTACGCGCGGATCAAAGCGGCCCAAACGTTTCATCTCCCCCAACAGCAGACCAAAGCCCTTGCCCAATTGGATGCGCTGGAAAAAAGGGTGATGCTTCGCGTGGAGGGGAAATTGTTCCTTTTACCGGGGGCTGAGGGGTTTGTCCACTCCGCTACGTTAACGCTGAACCCTTCGTATTCGATTCCGTTTATGTTTGAGACGTTTGGGCGTGTCACATCCCATCCCCAATGGGGGGAACTGTTGAGTAATGCCCAAGGATTGATGAAACAACGTTTTTCTGTGTATGGGCTTCACCCCGATTGGATCAGTTATCATCAGGGGGTCTATTCGCTTCTCCCTGAAAATCCCTCATTTAGTTACGATGCGCTACGGATACCGCTTTTTTGGAGTATTTGGTACCGATCGCATCCCGATGCACCCAACGCTTTGGAGGGGTATACCAAACTGACAAAATTGGGTTATTTTCCCAGCAGTATCGATCTGCTCCACAACAGTGCATCGCTGTATGCGGATCATTCTGACGCATTGTGCCGCTCTTTGGCCTTTTTTTCACCCTCTACGATAAAGGATTGTCATGACACCAACATCACCTATTTTAGCGACGCTATTGCTCTCTTTGCTGTTCTCCCCCCTTCTTGCTACGACGATACCCCCCTCCACTAACCATTTAGAGGCGTTGGCGCACGCGTATGCGCAGCAAGGGCGGCATGAAGAGGCAGAGCAAATTTATCGCTATCTCAAAACCGCCAAAAGTACCTCGTTTGTCGCCCAAAAACCCCGTGTGGAGCAATTCTCCCCGAAGGTCACGGTCCCAAGACCCTCCAAACCCAACGCGCGTAAACGCACCCCCTCACCCAAAAAAGTTGCCCTCAAGCCCATCGTCGTTCCTCCCGTAGCTACACCCGTAGAACCCAAACTTCCCTCCATCGGAGAGAGGATTGCCCAAGGGTACACGTTGTTAGCCTCCAACCGTTTTGGGGAGACCCAGACGTTGCTTAATGGCTTCAAAGGTCACCCTGTAAGTAGTGAGGAGACCCAAGAACTTCGTAAACTTTATACGCTTTATTACCACAAACAAAGCTCCGCATATTTGGAGGCAAAAGCGTTTGATCGTGCCCAAAAATCGGCGCAAAGTGGATTGCTGATGGATCCTCAGGATAACGATTTGACCGAAGCGTTGGGATGGTCACTCTTAAATCAGCAACACCCTAAAGAGGCATTGGGGTGTTTTGAGACGATTTTTACGCGCGCCCCAAGCTCCAAAATCGCGTACGCCGCAGCTCTTTGCGCCCACAATGCCCATGAACCCAAAAAAGCACGTGCGTATTTGGAAAACGCCTCACTCACCCCCGATACGGCGTTATTGGAAAAAATTGCCGCATTGTATGCCATGATGGGATATAACCAAAAAAGTTTGGAGATCATCACCCATCTTCAAACCCCCTCCACCGTTCCACTCTTACCCCCAGTGACCACCCCTCAGACCGATCTAAATGGGGTCTACAACCCTTTTTTGTCGGTAACACAGGAGACTAAACCCATCACGCCTGTGTTATCTTCTGAGATGGTGCAGTTACGCCAAAAAATTCTCTCCCCAACCCAAACCTCGTTTGCGGGGGGGATGTTTGTCGAATCCCGTACAGGGATGGCGGGGGTCGATCAGCTTCGTAAAACACTCACTCCCCTGCAAATGACCTATTTTCCCTCATTGTCGACCCACGTGTATGGGGGGGTGAATGCCCTGAATGTGCAAACGGGGGGACTGGAGAGTCATAACTACTCCCAATTAGGGTATGGGAGGGGGGGACATCACGCTATTGATAACCTCCACGCCATCGAGCCGTTTGTGGGATTTGGGTACACCGATGAGGAGATGGAGTTTTCGGGACGGTTAAGTTCTACACCGCTTAATACTCAAATCACCCAAAGCACCCCTGTGGGGTATCTCCAAGGGAAATGGAAAGCCTCCCCATGGAATCTCTCCCTCAAAGTACTCCAAGAGTCGATCACCGAAACAATGGTATCGTATGTGGGGCAACGGGATCCCACTACGGGAGCAGTATGGGGTCAAGTGACCCGCAGAGGGTTAGAGGGATCCATCGAACACCAAGGAGCATGGACAACGTCACTGACCTTGGGCTACTACCCCACGATTGAGGGGATGAATACCCTCTCCAATGGGGAAAAAAAAGGGTCATTGTTGGTGGGAAAACGGCTTAAAACCGACACGATGGAGGGGATGATGGGGCCATTGATGGTCTATGATAGCTATGACCACTCCACCAACCATTTTACCTACGGTCACGGGGGGTATTTTAGCCCTACTTCGTTTATGTTGGGGGCAATGTACGGGGATGTAAATCAAAAAGTAACGCCCGATCTGTGGCTTCGACTCAAAGGGAGTGTGGGGTATATGTCGTTTAAAGAGGGGAATTCGCCAATGTTCCCTCTTGATCCCACCAACACCCAAACGTATGGGGCGTCTAACACCCGTGGAGTGTCGATGAATCTCAAAGGGTATGGAGACTATCGCCTTAACGATCACTTCCACCTTATCGGGATGGCGGGATACTCGTTTGCCCCCAATTACACCTCAAGCTTCGGGGGGCTTTCGTTGATCTATTATTTTGATACTCCTGCCAAATTTCACCCCGATGAACTCCAACGAGTGGCGTATGGGATGGATAAAATGTACTAAAGGGTGCAGTTTTTTTGGTTTAAATTGCGCAAGAATTTTAAAATTATCGTCAAAATCACAAACTTTCGTCATCCTGAACTTGATTCAGGATCTTTGCTTTAAGGGTAAGTTCGATTAGAAAAAAAGCCAAATGAGCAAAACAATCCCAAAGCCAAGATTCACCCAGCTGACACTCCCAAAAAGGTAAATCAGTGATTCTCCCCCAAAATGATTAATCCACACAGGGCTTGGAATCAGATGTGCATTGGCATAAGCGCACACTGCTTTTCCCCACACCAGCGCGATTATCTCAGGGGCGATAACCAAAAAAAGAATCCCTAAAAAGCTCCAAATAGAGCGTTTGGGTTTCAGGGAGGCAAGAGCAAGTTGGGTTTGGGGATGGTCGATAATCGCTTTGGCTTTGGTTTGAATGCGTTGTTTCATGAGGGTCTCCTTAAATCATCTGCCATTGTACTGATTTTTCACACGAACGTTACGGAGTTAGAGTATACTTCTCCCCAAAAAAGATCACCGTTAAGGAGTTAACAATGGGTACATTACGAACGTTGGGATTTATGGTTTTGGTACTTGGTGCATTGGCGTGGGGAGAAACGCTTCCCAGTGTCCATCAAATTTATCAGACGGTGCAAGCAGGCCAACTGGATAAAGCGCACAGCATGATCGATCAAGTGCTAAAAGCCCATCCCAACAGTGCTAAAGCGCACTTTGTGGATGCCGAAATTTTGGCACGTCAAGGGGATATGACTGCAGCAAAAGCGGAACTTGCTACCGCTGAAAAACTCGATTCTACATTGTCGTTTGCCAAACCTAAAGCGGTAGCGGAACTCAAAGCGCATCTTTCTGGCAGTGAAAAAACGGGTTCCTCTGACCACCAAGTAGGAAGTGGGTCTGAAGAGGAAAAACCGTTTCCATGGATGATGCTATTGGTCGTTGTGGGTGCGGTTGCGGTAATCGTGATGCTGCTTAAATCACGCTCTAATACGGCTTCAGCAGGGGGATACGCTCCTGCGCAACGTAACACCCCTAATAGTCCCTCCCCGTACACCAATGGTATGGGCAATAATGGCTATCCCCAACAACAACCCTCCGGTGGTGGTTTGGGTAGCACGATCATGGGTGGCTTAGCCGGCGGTGTGGCAGCAGGCGCGGGTATCGTTGCCGGTGAGGCATTGATGCACCATTTTATGGATGACGAAAAGCCCGCAGAGTCTTCACACGGTGAGAGCAACAGTTCGTATACCCCTGAACCTGAGACTTCTTCGTGGAGTGATGATAGTGATTTTGGGGTCAGTGATGGGGATTCATGGGGCGATAGCGGGGATGACTCGGGCGGTGATTCGTGGTAAAAGCTTAAGCTTTTACCCGCGCGCTTACCTTTGAGGTACCTCTTAAAACCCTTTGGTTACAATCCCCCTTTTTAAGGAGACAGTATGGCGAAAATAGTGATTATCGGTAGTGGGGGTGCAGGTTTAGTAAGCGCACTATCGGCTAAGGAATCAGGTGCAGAGGTGATTGTTGTCTCTAAAACCCTCCCCACCCGTTCGCAAACCTCCATGGCACAAGGGGGGATCAATGCCGCTTTGCACCAAGAGGACAGTACCGATCATCACATTGCCGATAC
>JAVHOQ010000004.1:0-61872 GCA_036170115.1 Sulfuricurvum sp. | reverse complement strand
CCCCCCCATTATCTCTTCGTCTCAGCTACCCCCTCAGCTCAAGAGTTGGACTTAAGCAGCACCTTAGCGCAACAAATCATCCGCCCCACAGGGTTGCTTGATCCCCCCATTATCATTCGACCCTCCACCAATCAAGTCGAAGACCTCCACGATGAGATCAAACACACCGTTGCGTTGGGGGATCGGGTACTGGTGACGGTATTGACCAAAAAGATGGCAGAAGCGTTGACCAAATACCTCGCGGATTTGGGGGTCAAAGTGCAGTATATGCACTCCGAAATTGACACCATCGAACGCAATCAGATTATTCGCGCCCTTCGGGTGGGGGAATTCGATGTCCTTATTGGGATTAACCTTTTGCGGGAAGGGTTGGATTTACCCGAAGTGAGTTTGGTCGCGATATTGGATGCCGATAAAGAGGGGTTTTTACGTTCTGAAACCTCCCTCATCCAGACCATCGGACGCGCAGCGCGTAATGCCCGTGGTCGGGTGATTTTGTATGCCCAAAAGATCACAGGGTCGATGGAGCGTGCCATCGCCAAGACCGATGCGCGCCGTGAAGCCCAACAAGCGTACAACCAAACGCACGGCATTACCCCCACCACCACCATCCGCTCTCTCGATGAAAATCTCAAACTCGACGATGCAGGGGAGCTGTACAATCGCTCCAAAAAAGCTAAAACCCTCCCCGCAGCCGAGCGGAAAAAATTGGTCGAAGAGCTGACGCTCAAGATGCGCGAAGCGGCTAAAAAACTCGAATTTGAAGAAGCAGCACGATTGCGCGATGAAATCGCTAAAATACGGAAATTATAATTTAAGCCCCAACAAATAGGTGACGACGTTGTCAATAAACGCATCGTGTTTGCGTTCTTTGGTGTAGGCGATGTAAAATTTACGTTTAATTTTGAAGTTTTTAATCCGTGCTTCAAACAATCGCCCCTCTTCGACTTCCCCTTGGATCACATGACGAGACATCACCGAAACCACGGGACGTTCAGCGTTTTTGGGGGAGCGCATAATGGTCTCTTTGATCGCGGTGGAACTGGCAATAACCCCAATAACATTAAACCCTGAACACTCTACGCCGATCTCTTCAAACACTTCAGCGGTGAGTTTGCGGGTATGGGACTCTTCATCACGGCAAATCCAATCAAATTTGTACATATCCTCTTTGCGCAATTGTTTGGGGATGGGTTGATTGGAAAAAATAACCAATTCATCCTCTTCCCACTCCCGATAGATAATTCCTTCTTGGATAAAAGGGGATTCGATCAGGGCAATATCAATTTTTTTATTAGCAAGTTGATTGATAATATCTTGGGAAAATGCGACATGGATATGGACTTCGTTGTTGATTTTTTCTTTGAGGGCGGCAAGATAGGTGGGGAGGACGTAATTGCCAATGGCGTAGGAAGCACCCACGACAAAAGTAAACTCTTTGTTGATAATTTTGAGCAAATCTTTTTCACTGGCGAGGATTGCTTTTTCCAATTTGACCGCGATACGGTACAAATCTTCCCCCTCTTTGGTGAGCTTAATCCCATTCTTTTTTCGTTCAACGACGCGCGTATCCAAATAATCTTCGATAAATTTGATCTGTTGTGTGACCGCTGGCTGGGAGATGCCAAGCTTCGCTGAGGCTTTTGAAAAGCTTTTTTCTTTTACTACGGTGAGAAACGTTAGAAGTTTCGCAAAGTCTTTTAACATAATAATTCCTATAAGTATGATTTATATCGGTATTATAACCCATAATTATGACCTTAGCAAGTGATCACACCCTTTTTACGTTTGGGTCAAAATTAAGTTATAATATAAGACACCATCATGCGCAGTAAGGCACACAATAATTATGAATAACACGATGACCGATCTCAATGAAGCCCAACAAAAAGCCGTTGAGACCACCGAGGGACCGTTACTGATTTTAGCCGGTGCAGGAAGCGGCAAGACCAAAACCATCACCGCACGATTGGCGTATTTGCTTGACGTAGTGGGGATTCCTTCCAGTCAAACCCTGACGCTGACGTTTACTAACAAAGCCGCCAAAGAGATGCGTCATCGGGCGATGGGACTGCTCTCTCATGACCATGCGTATCCCCCCTTGCTGTGTACGTTTCATAAATTTGGGTTGCTCTTTTTAAAGTTTCATATCCATCTTTTGGGACGAAGCAACACCTTTGTGGTCATTGATACCGATGACAAAAAAAAGATCCTCAAAAAAATCAATGCCGAGTTGCCCACCCCCCTTATCGCCAGTGAGATTTCCCGTTACAAAAATTCGTTGATGGATCCCTCCCAGGCCTACGCCCAAGCGCAACTGGCCAATTACAAACAGATCGCCAAAATTTACGAAGAGTACCAAGACTATCTCGTCGAGAACAATCTCGTCGATTTTGATGATCTCCTCTCACTCACCTACACGCTCCTTAGGGACAATCCTGAATTGTGCGTCGCCACCAGTGAAAAATACCGCTACATCATGGTCGATGAGTACCAAGATACCAATGAGTTGCAATTGCGATTGTTGCAACTGTTGTGTTCTACCCATTCCAATTTATGCGTGGTCGGAGACGATGACCAAAGCATTTATGGGTGGCGGGGGGCGCATGTGCGCAATATTTTGGAATTTGACCACGATTTTCCCCATACGACCATCGTCAAATTAGAGCATAATTACCGCTCCACCCACGCTATTTTGGGGGTTGCCAATGCGCTAATCGAACACAACCGCTCTCGTCATGGCAAAACCCTCATCGCGACCAAAGAGCAAGGGGAAGCGGTCAACGTAATCGAATCGTATGACGAAAGTGAAGAGTCCCACACCATCGCTCGCCGTATCCGTGCCTTATTGGATCAGGGGGTGGTACCCAACGAAATTGCAGTAGTGTATCGGATCAATGCGCTAAGCCGTTCCCTTGAAGAGGGGCTTAATCGCGCTAACGTTGCCTATAAACTCGTAGGGGGATTGCGTTTCTATGACCGTGCGGAAGTCAAAGATCTCATTAGCTACTTACGGGTCATCACCAACGTGCATGACACCTTTTCCCTCAAACGGATCATCAATAAACCCAAACGGGGATTAGGCAAAGCGACCATTGAGAAACTTGAACTCTCAGCCCTCCACGCGGGACGTTCCTTGTTTGACTTTATCGATACGGTGAGTGATTCAGAACTAGAAGTTTTGGTGCGCAAAAAAAACAGTGACGTATTACGCCATTTTATCCGTGACATCAAAACCTTACAAACCCTTGCCCATGAGACCATTGGCTTGTTTATCGATGAGTTAGAAGAGAAATTCAAGATTAAAGCGACCCTCAAAGGGCTTCCCGATGAAGCCGATAGGGTCTCAAATGTGGATGAGTTTTACGGTCTCTTTCGCGATTACATCCAAGAGCATCCCCTTACCTCGTTAAGCGAATTTCTCAACGAAATCACCCTCCAAAGTGACCAAGACCAAGTGGAGGGGGAGAGCATCTACATCATGAGCATTCACGCTGCCAAGGGGTTGGAGTTTGAACATCTCTTTATCATTGGACTGGAAGAGGGATTTTTACCCCTCATCGGGGAGGGAAGTGATCTCGAAGAGGAGCGACGCTTGGGGTACGTGGCACTCACCCGTGCCAAAAGCCATCTCACCTTGTCCCATGTACAGAGCCGTTTTTACAAAGGTCGCCGTACCCAACTCGACAAAAGCCGTTTTATTGCGGAAGCGGGGTTATGTGAGGGGTCGCTGATCGTCGAAAAAAATACCGCGTACAAAAAAGGGGATTTGGTGCGTCACAAAATTTTTGGGGCAGGACGGATTGAGGGGGTAAGTAAAACGGGACGGGAGTTTAAGCTCACGATTAATTTTGGGGGGAATCGCCGTGATATTCTTGCCTCCTTTGTGGAGAGACTGTAAATGAATCGGCTGTTTGTTGCGTATAAACCCTCAGGGGTGAGTTCTAACCATTTTTTAGGGCGATTAAAACGTCGTTATGGGGTCAAAAAAGGGGGATTTTCCGGAACCCTTGACCCTTTTGCTAAGGGGGTGTTGATTATCGCTTTTGGCAATCATGGGAGGCTTTTTCGTTTTTTAAACAAAACCCCCAAGCAGTACCGTGCAACCTTGTGGCTGGGGGCGTACTCTCCGACCCTTGATATTGAGGGGATAGAGGAGATTGACACCCTTGCCCCTTTGGACGAGACCACCGTATCGAATGTCATCGCATCGCTTCAAGGGGAATTGACCTATTCTCCCCCTCAATTTAGTGCCAAACGGCTCAATGGAAAACGGGCGTACGAATTTGCCCGTGAGGGGGTAGAGGTTGAACTCAAAAAAATCACCTCCACTATCTATGACATCCAAATGCTCCACTACGCACACCCCTTTGTCACCTTTGAAGCGACCGTCTCTGAGGGGAGCTATATCCGTTCATTGGGTCAGATGATTGCCCATACCCTTGGGGTTGAGGGGTCACTGAGTGCCTTAGAACGGCTCAGCGAGGGGCAATTTATCCCCAATCACGAAGCACCAATTGAGATTAAAACCGCACTGAATATTCCTCAAAATTACTATTACGGAGAGACCCAAGCGATTTTGTTGGGTCAAAAACTTATCAAAAGCTCTTTTGCGTCTCAGGACAACGGCACCTACTGGATTGACAATGGCGATACCATCTCGATTATCCAACTCAGCGATGAGGGGGTTGCCTATCTTCTTAACAAGGTTGAAGTATGATGAAACATAAAGCGTATGCCAAAGTCAATATTTTTCTCAAAATCACAGGGATGAGAGGAAATTATCACACACTAAGTTCCCGCTTTATGCGGGTGGATTCGTTGTTTGATACGTTGTGGTTTGAACCCAAATCAACCCCAGAATTTGAAATACGGGGCAGTTTTAATTGTGAAGTACATTCCAATACGATTTACAAAGCCTATAAACATCTACAAGCAGCGACCCAATCCGACAAATTGGCCACTTTTTTTGAAGAATATGCTATTTGTGTCGATAAACATATCCCCTCGTTCGCCGGATTGGGGGGAGGAAGTTCCGATGCCGCCACTTTTTTACGGATGTGTAACGAAACCCTTGATTTGGGTCTTGGCATCGACGAACTGTGTGAGGTGGGTTCGCATGTGGGTGCGGATGTCCCCTTTTTTATCTACAACTACCCAAGTGCCAATGTATCGGGAATCGGGGAGATTGTTGAACCTTTTCATGAACCACTGATCCCATTTGAGATTATCACCCCTCCCCTCCAAATCAGTACCCCAAGCGTCTATGGACACTATCGCACACATCTCTATGACCCCATCAGCGACACGCAAGCACAAGCACTTGAATCGACCCCCTCACGAGAGATTCTTAACACACTCCATCCCAAAGATGCCAATGATCTGTATAACGCGGCGTTAGGATGCTATGACGAACTCACCGAAAAAGAGGGGTGGTTTTTTTCAGGAAGCGGTAGTAGTTTTTTTAAAATAAAAGGGGGAACACATGGGTGAAACGATCGCCACCAACAAAAAAGCTTTTTTCGATTACCACATCGAAGAAAAATTTGAAGCGGGATTAGTCTTACACGGCTCTGAAGTCAAAGCACTGCGGGATAAACGGGTGAATCTCAAAGATGGATTTATTAAAATTGTTCGCGGTGAGGCATTTTTATTTAACGTTCACATTGGTGTATTGGCGACTACCCACCACTATTACACCCATGAAGAGCGAGGGGCGCGTAAACTACTCCTCCACAAACGACAGATTGAGAAGATGTTCAAAGCGGTGGAAAAAGAGGGGTTTACCCTTATACCTTTAAGTCTTTATCTCAATGATCATAATATTTTTAAACTCCAAATGGGGATTGCCAAAGGAAAAAAACTTTATGATAAACGTAGTGATCTCAAAGAAAAAGACATCAAACGCGATATGCAACGAGCCATCAAAGGTGAATAAGTAGTGCTTGTATATTTTTGATTGTGAATAATTAAAAAAAGAAGAGTTTTCTCCCGCATCCAAAAGATGCAAGTGGGTTTGCAGAAGATATGCGTTTGAGTATTAAACGTTACTCGCTTTTGGGCGACGAATTTCTTTGATACGTGCTTTTTTACCAGCAAGATCACGAAGATAGAACAATTTCGCACGACGAACGCGACCACGACGAAGTACTTCGATTTTTTCTAAGCTTTCGCTGTAGATAGGGAAAATACGCTCAACACCAACGCCATTAGCGCCGATTTTACGTACTGTGATGGTTCTGCCTGTTCCCTCTCCACGAATAGAGATACAGACACCTTCATAATTTTGGACGCGTGATTTTTCACCCTCTTTAATCGTAACAGCCAAACGAAGTGTATCACCTGCACGAAATAAAGGGATTTCTTTCCCTGCGATTTGCGCTTGCTCAAAGCTAACGATGTATTTATTTTTCATAAGAAGTCCTTATTTTATGCTTTAGTAGCTGTTGAGGTCTGAAATATTTTGTTTTGCATTCAGACAAAGCTAATTTTAGTGTCAGAATTTTACTGTGGTTTCCCTTTAAATATTCTGATGGAACCCCCATTTCCTCATAAACTGGGGGCTTTCCAAAAGAAGGTGCTTCTAAAAGTGGCGTTTCAAAACTCTCTGTTTCCAACGACTCACCATTGCCCAACACCCCTTCTATATTACGGACGATAGCATCGGTCATGACCAACGAAGGGAGTTCTCCCCCAGTCAAAACATAATCACCAATACTAAACACTTCATCCGCAAAGGTTTCAATAACCCGTTCATCGATCCCCTCATACCGTCCACTCACAAAAACAATGTGTCTTTTTGAAACAAGACGTTTGGCATCGTTTTGGGTAAAAGGTTTACCTACGGGGGAAGCGATAATGATATACGCCCCTTCGCATTCCAATGAACGCAAAGTATCAAACAACGGCTGCGGCGTCATCACCATCCCAGCACCCCCACCTACGGCCGTATCATCGACTTTGGCGTGCTTGGAGAGGGTGTAATCTCTGGGATTACGATACGCCACCTCAAATTTTTTCGATTCAATAGCACGTTTCAAGATCGAATCTTGAAAATAACCTTGCATCAAATTGGCAAATAAGGTAACGTAGGTAAAACGCATCACGATGCCTCAAGGAGATCAAGACCACCATTTACCTCGACTTTTTTACGCTCCATATCAATACCAAGGACGAAACGATCCACATACGGAATTAAAAATGTCTCTGGATGATTATGGGCGACCAAGGCAGCATCGGTTTTAATCAACAAATAATCTTGCGGGCCAATACGCTCAATCTCAAGGATATTCCCCAACAAAAGTTCCCCTTCCAAAACAGACAACCCTGGTAAATCAAACCAAAAAAACTCCCCATCTGCAAGCTTACATCGCTCACGGGTTGCTTCGTAGGTGGTAAAAAGCTTGCTATTAGTTAAGCTTTTTGCCGCTTCAGGGGTTTCAATCCCCTTAATACGAACCAATTCACGCTCACTATTGTACGAAGAGAGGGTGATTTCTTCCCCATTTTCGAGGATAAACGTACTGTTAGGGAAAAATTGTTCAGGAAAATCACTCAATAAATTGAGCCTCATGTCCCCCTTTAAGCCGATAGTACGACCCAAAGTAGCAACATGCAAAAGATTTTTCGGAAGAGAATTACGAAAGCGGTTCGACATTGATACGGTAACTTTTGCCATCTTTGGCTTTACATCCAGAGATAACGGTTTTGATCGCACCGATCATCTTTCCCTCTTTCCCAATGAGCTTCCCAACGTCCATTTGATTGGCATACAATAAAATTTCTGTTACTTCATCGCGTTCATACGATTCCACGCGCACATCCTCAGGATAGGTAGCAATGAGCTTGGCAAAACCAGCGACAAAGTCAGCAATCATACTTATTTACCTGTGATTTTTTTAACGCGATCAGACATTTGAGCGCCAACGCTCAACCAGTAATTCAAACGCTCTTCGTCTACTTTGGTCGTGATAGGGTCTGTCATTGGGTTGTAATACCCGATCAATTCGATCCAACCACCATCGCGGCGTTTACGACTATCGGTTACCGCGATACGGTAGAAAGGTTGTTTTTTACGACCCATGCGGGTTAAACGGATGACTGTTGCCATTGTGTGTCCTTTTAAAGTGTTTTTTATTTCGCAAAGTAGCTTAGAAACCTGTTTTGCCCACAAAAGCAAAAGAAAAGTGTCTAAACCGCTCACACGCGATCAGCATAGAATGCCAAAGTGTATACTCTACGAAAAGTACACAATTTGGCATTCTGTCGCTGTTTTAACGGGGGATACGTGATCCTTGCATTTGTCCCATCATACTTTGAAGATCTTTCATCCCCTGCTTACCTGAAAAACGTTTTGCCATTTTAGACGCATTTTTAAACTGCTTCAAAATACGATTGACCGCCACGATATCCAAACCGCACCCTTTTGCCAAACGCGCTTTACGGCTGTTATTGAGCAACTCAGGGTCTTCTCGCTCTTTCATGGTCATGGAGGAGACCAATGCTTTGATCCGTTTGAGTTCACCGGAGTTTTCAAGATCGAAATCTTTGAGTGCTGATGCCATGCCACTCATCCCTGGGATCATCCCCATAAGGGATTTCATGCTCCCCATTTTTTTGAGGCTCTCCATCTGTTCGAGGAAATCGTTAAAATTGAATTCCCCTTTTTTGATCTTTTTATTGAGGGCTTTGGCTTTTTTCTCATCAATGACCGCTGCCGTTTTTTCAGCAAGTCCTTCAATATCTCCCAACCCTATTAAGCGATTGACAATACGTTCAGGCAAGAAGATCTCCAAATCCTCCATCTTCTCACCCGCACCGATAAAGCGGAGAGGAACGTGGATTTGAGACGCGATTCCTAAGGCAACTCCCCCACGAGAATCTCCGTCGTATTTGGTGAGGATCACCCCATCAATACCGATTTTTTGGTTAAAGGTATCGGCAGTGCGTACTGCATCTTGTCCTGAGAGAGAATCGGCCACGTAGAAAATCTCATGTGGATTAGCCGCTTTTTTTACTTCATCAAGTTCGCCCATCAACGCATCATCGATGGCTAAACGACCTGCGGTATCGATAAGGACGACATCCACAAGCACTTTTTTAGCGTATTCCAATGCCCCTTTGACTACCTCAACGGGACTTTTTGTTGCTTCATCGCAATACAACTCAACTTCAATCCCCGCACATACTTGACGCAATTGTTCCACTGCGGCAAGACGTTGTAAGTCGGCTGCTACTACCAAAACACGCTTTTTTTGACGAATTTTGAGATAATTTGCCAATTTTCCCGTTGTGGTCGTTTTACCCGATCCTTGCAAACCTGTCATCAAGATGACCGTCGGAGACTGGGGGGCGAAAACAAATCCCGCATTCCCTTTGACTTTTAATAAGCCATATAAGGTATTTCGGAGAGCATCCAAAAATTGGTCTTTGCCAATACCATTTTGTTTGACTTGCAATTCAACCGATTCCACCAAATCTTTCACCACTTTATGGTGAACATCGGCTTTTAATAATGCTTTTTTAAGCTCACCCAATGCCTTGGTAAGTGCTTTTTCATCGTCATGAAAACGAATTTTACGGATGGCAGAGGTAAATGACTCTGTGAGACTATCAAACACGGGAACTCCTAACTCAATATAACAAAAAGGTGTAAATAAGTTTGCAATTATACTTAATTTTTGCTTTAATTACCCTTTTTTTAACTCCCAAAATGACCGAAAATTTTGGGTTCAGGAGCGATAAACGTCAAATCAAGAAGAGTCACTTTTTTGGCGTGCAGCATCACCCGTTTGGCTTGACGACCGCCGTAACTTTCATCGCCGACGATGGGGTGAAGGGCGTATTTCATGTGCGCGCGGATTTGGTGTGTTCGTCCATGATGGATAATCAGTTGTACTTTGGTCTTTTTTCCCGATACTTCCAATGGGGTCACTTCGGTAATGGCAGGTTTACCACTTTTGGCAACTTTCGTATACGCTTTGTTCCCTTTTTTTTCGGTAATGAGGGGCTGATCGATAACAAATGGCTCACTGATGATCCCCTCAACCCATGCCACGTACTCTTTGTAAACCCGATCTTTTTTGAATTCGGCAATCGCTTTGAGGCGATACTCTTCGTTTTTAACCAACATCAATACCCCGCTGGTCTCACGATCCAATCGGTGCAACAACTGGGATCCTTTGAACTGTCGCTCAATCTCATCAGAGTTGACAAAAGCCGGTTTATCAATGACAATAAGATTGTCATCTTCGTAAATAGGGTGTGCTTTTTCCACTTTTTGGACGATGAAGTGGGTTTTGGCACCAATTTCTCCCCGAGCGATCAATACTTTGGAATTACCCACGTAGACCAATCCCCGATCAATCAATGATTTGGCTTCGGAATTACTAATCCCCTCTTGTGCTGCTAGAAGTTTATACGCTTTTGGTTTTTCCATAACTATTCTCCTCAGGTTGAGTCATCCTCAATCCGTTTATTTTTACGAAGTATACCATTTAAGGGCTTCAACGAAAATGCTTGACTTTTGAGTGTACCCATCCCGGATACAATAGCAACGGTTAAGATTATTTTGAAAAAACGAAAAGTTTTTTAGCCCATCTTCGCTATAATCGCGACAATTTTACCCAAATGAGAGTACCCAATGATGGATGTCCGCGAAGAATTTTTAACCTTTTTTGAAACGAAAAAACACACCCGTGTTGCCAGTTCTCCCCTTGTCCCTGAGGATGCGACGTTGTTGTTTACCAATGCAGGAATGGTGCCGTTTAAGTCCATTTTTACCGGTGATATTCCGATCCCCTCCAACCCAAGAGCAACCAGTTCGCAAACGTGTTTACGGGCAGGGGGAAAGCATAATGACCTCGAAAATGTCGGGCATACGGCGCGTCACCACACCTTTTTTGAGATGTTGGGGAATTTTAGTTTTGGCGATTATTTTAAAGAAGAAGCCATATCCCACGCGTGGGAATTTATTACCGAAGTGATGCAGTTGCCCAAAGAGAAGCTCTGGGTTACGGTGCATGAAAGCGATGATGAAGCCGAAGCAATTTGGCAAAAGCACATTGCACCTGAGCGCATTATGCGGTTGGGGGATAAAGACAATTTTTGGCAGATGGGCGATACAGGGCCCTGTGGTCCGTGTTCAGAGATTTTCGTCGATCAAGGTGCGGAGCATTTTCAGGGTGCGGAAGATTACATGGGGGGCGATGGGGATCGTTTCTTGGAAATTTGGAACCTCGTCTTTATGCAGTATGAGCGTAATGCGAAAGGGGAGCTTAAACCCCTGCCTAAACCCTCTATCGATACGGGGATGGGATTAGAGCGCGCCGTTGCGGTGTTAGAAGGGGTTCATAGCAACTATGACAGCTCCCTTTTTATGCCGATTATCCGTCATGTCGAAGCGTTGATTGGTAAACCTTACGCATACGCTAAGGGTGCCTCGTACCGTGTTATCGCCGACCATATCCGTACGGTCACCTTTTTGTTAGCACAGGGGACGAATTTCTCCAACGAAGGGCGTGGATACGTATTGCGCCGTATTTTACGCCGTGCGGTGCGTCATGGGTATCTCCTTGGATTTACCAAACCGTTTATGTATGAAGTAGCCGACACTGTTGCCGAACTGATGGGGAAGCAGTATCCCTACATCATCGAAAAATTGAGTGTCCTAAAAGAGCAAATTATGCTTGAAGAGGAGCGATTTTTCAAAACCATCGCTTCGGGGATTGAACTGTTTAATGAAGAACTCAAAAATACTAAAGACGTTTTTAGCGGAGAAGTGGCGTTTAAACTCTACGATACGTTCGGATTTCCCCTTGATCTGACCGAAGATATGCTTCGTGAAAAAAATCTTGCTTTGGATGTGGAGATGTTTGAGTCTTTGATGTCTGAACAACGCCGTCGTGCGAAAGCGGCATGGAAAGGGTCAGGCGATAGCGCAGTTGAGGGGGATTTTAAAACGTTGCTTGAGACTTTTGGGGTTAATACCTTTATTGGCTATACCACCACCCAGACTCCTGTGACCATCCAAGCTCTTTTAGGCGAAAATTTCGAGCAGGTCGATCAACTGCACGCGCATCAAAAAGGGTGGGTGTTATTGGAACAAACCCCTTTTTATGCCGAAAGTGGGGGACAATGTGGTGATAGTGGTCTCCTTGGGGAATCCGCGATCGTTTTGGATACCAAAAAATTCCACGGATTGAACCTCTCTCACCTTCAGACCAAAGCGACCTTACGTGTCGGTGAGACCATCGAAGCACGTGTTGACCTCTCCCGCAACGAAATTGCCAAACACCACTCCGCGACCCATTTGTTGCACGCGGCATTGTATGAGCAATTGGGAGAACACATTAGCCAAGCGGGGTCGTTGGTCGAACCTAACCGTCTCCGTTTTGACTTCTCTCACCCCAAAGCGATGTCGCATGAAGAGATTGCACTGGTCGAAGAGCGGGTCAATTACCATATTTTCCACGCATTAGCGGGGACTACGCGAGAGATGAGCATTGACGAAGCCAAAAAAAGTGGCGCGAAAGCCCAATTTGGGGAAAAATACGGCGATACGGTTCGTGTTGTCAATTTCGGAAGTGCCTCAGTTGAGTTTTGTGGTGGGGTTCATGTGGAGAATACCGCCTCGATTGGAACGTTTGTGATTGTCAAAGAAAGCGGTGTGAGTGCGGGGGTTCGCCGTATCGAAGCCGTATGCGGTAATGCGGCGTACAATCTCTTTAAATCCCAGCGTCATCTCCTTGAAGAGGTGGAAGCGTCGGTAAAAAATCGGGATATTTTAGCAGGGATTGAACGACTCAAAGAGCAGGTCAAAACCTTAAAAAGTGAGTTAACGACGTTGGCATCCTCCGCCAAAGAGGAGTTGGGTGTCACCATGATGGGTACTACGGCTGTGGTGGTTGCACACCTAACCAACGGTGACATCAAAGAGCGGATCGATGAACTCAAAAATCAACACGATTCGATTGCGGTGATGTTGTTCCAAATCAAAGAGGATAAAGTCCTCCTTGCCTCAGGAGCCAAAAACACGACCATCAAAGCAGGTGATTGGGTCAAAGCTATCGCCCCCATCCTCGGTGGTGGTGGTGGCGGACGCGCCGATTTTGCCCAAGCAGGGGGGAAAGACCCCTCCAAAATGGACGATGCATTAGCCCAAGCGTTAGCGTATATCACTAAGGAGTTAGCATGAAAGACATTTTAATTCAAACGTTTTCGGATCACCGAATTCTCATTACGTTTTTGCATATTCTCAGCGCCGTTATTTGGGTGGGGGGGATGATTGCAATCCGTTTTGCGACCCATCCTGCCATGGGGGTCATTGCTGATCCTAAGGTACGACTTGAACGGATGGCCAATATCCTCAAACGGCTTTTTACCATCGTGTTGCCTTTTGTGATTATCCTCATTGGTACGGCGGTGTTGATGGCAGTGGGTCTTGGGTTTCGTGATGCGGCGGTGGATCCGCTTAGTGGTGCCGTGATTGATCCCTACGCGATGAGTTTGTACAATACCATTCATATCAAAGAGGTCATTTGGGGTGTTATGACCCTTAATTTGTTTTTTATGATGTATTTGCGCAAAGAGGGGCAACGTGCTATTTTAATGAATAATCTTGAGCGTGCCAAAGGGTTATTATCCTCTATCGCCAATTTCTTGGTTCCGTTAAATATTGTATTGGGTATTGGGGCTATTTTTATTGGGGTTTTCTTACGTAACGCGTATTAAACAAAGGAAAAGTCATGCCAACGATTAGTATGTTCTATGGAATTGTTATAATGATGTTTTTTCGAGACAATCAACAGCATCATCTCCCTCATATACACGTTAGATATCAGGATACCAAAGCGGTTATTGGCATACCTGATGCAGAATTAATTGAGGGTTCATTGCCGAAAAAACAGATGAGAATGGTTCAAGCGTGGATCGAAATACATTGTGATGAACTGATGGCAGATTGGGATTTAGCAATTGAGGGTGAACAAATTTATAAAATTGATCCCTTGAGATAGGTGGATGACTAATGGTGCTTGATGTCATAGAATTTAACTACCTCAATGACTATAAACTTTTACTCACGTTTGAAAATGGGGAGAAAAAAGAGTTTGATTGCGCACTTTTACTGGATAAAAAACCTTTTCACGTTTTTAACGATACCAATTATTTTAAAAAAGCCAAAGTTGAATATGGGACATTGGTTTGGCCAAACGAAATAGACATAGCCCCTGAAACCCTCTATTTTTGTTCTACTCCGTGGAATCATTAATGCTCCGTCTTTGCTCCTCCTCCCTGACCCGCGCCCAGCTTTTGACCGCTGCGGGTATCCCCTTTTTTCAAGAGTCGATCGATTTTGATGAAGATGCCATCATTGCCTCCTCTCCCAAAAATTTCGTCTACCAAGCGACATTGGGAAAATATCGGGTTAATTTAGCCCATTTTGGGTGCAGTGACTACCCCCTTCTGGTCGCCGATACAGTCGTCACCGCACAGGGAAAAATACTGCGAAAAGCCAAAGACGAAGCCGATGCACGTGCGATTTTAGCGACCCAAAGTGGCTGTGAAGTGGCAATTTTGACCTGTATGATCTACAAAACCCCCTCGTTGGAAGTAATGGACATCTCCTCAACCCACTATTTTTTTGACCCATTCGACCCTGAGGATGTGGATCGGTATATCACCAGTGGTGAGTGGCGTGGGAAAGCGGGTGCGTGCATGGTGGAGGGATTTTGCCAACCCTATATCCGTGAAACGAAAGGGTTTGAAAGTACTGCGATGGGGTTAAATGTGGAAGTGTTGAAACCATTTTTGGTCAAAATTTCTAATGACACAACCATCAAAGCGATGCAAGAAGCCAAAGATGGGATTAATAGGGAATCGGTTACGATGGATGCGTTAAAAGTTGAATGGGAAAAAAATAAAAAGGGGTATTCCTCGTTCCCAAGCTCCAGCTTGGGAATGCATACTAAAGCCAAAGAGACGATAACAAGCAATGGGTAGAAGCAGATATAAAATAGTTGAACCAATGCACCCACATTTTATTACGTGTACAATATTGCATTGGATACCGATATTCACACGAATGGAAACCGTTCAAATCGTATTAGAGAGTCTCAAATATCTACAAAAGAGTGATAACTTAAAAATCTATGCGTATGTTATCTTGGAAAATCATCTTCATTTAATAGCAAGTAGTGACGATATTTCCAAATCAATGCAAAAGTTCAAATCATTCACAGCTAAAGAAATTTTGCATTACCTACAACAACAAAATGCGAAAACAATACTTGATCAATTGGCATTTTATAAAAAAGCTCACAAGACGGAAACATTTTATCAACTGTGGCAAGAAGGGATACATCCGAAACGTATTCAAGATGAAGTTATGATGATTGAGAGGATAAACTATATCCATCAAAATCCTCTTAAGAGGGGTTATGTGGATGAGGCTAAGCACTGGAGATACAGCAGTGCAAGAGATTATGAAGACATTGAGGGATTGTTGGAGGTTGAACGGTTATGGTAAATAGTGGCATCCGTATGCATTCCCAAGCTGGAGCTTGGGAACGAGAAAAAAAATATACAGTTAACCCAATCAATTCATGACTCCCCCCTACGCCAACGAACTCAAAGCCCTCCATCGATCGGGTCGTTACCGAGAGCGTCATCTGGTCAATGACGCATTGATTGATTTGGCATCTAACGATTATTTGGGGTTGGCACATAATGTGACCCTGCATCATCAGGCGTGTAAAATGGTGGAAGCGTATGCTTATCACGCTCCAAAATCCTCGATGTTGGTCAATGGGTATCACCCCATCCACCACAATTTCGAGCAAGCGTTATGCGATGCCAATGGGTTTGAAGCGGGTATCGTGATGGGAAGTGGCTTTAATGCCAATGTGGGGCTGATGGAAGCGTTGGTGCGTAAAGGGGATGTGTTGCTCATGGATGAACACTACCATGCCAGTGGGATTGTGGGGGCAAAGGTGTGTGAGGGGGAGGTAATCTATTTCACCCATAACGACCCTGATGCGCTAGAAGCATTACTCAAAACGCATTCAGGCAAACGGATCATTGTCGCGGTGGAGGGGATCTACTCGATGGGGGGGGATCGACTTTGTCGTGACATTCTTACCCTTTGCAATGACTATGAAGCCCTTGTGATCCTCGATGAAGCCCACAGCAGTGGGGTGATCGGGGAGCATCTTATGGGAATTTTGGATTTTTATGCGATTACTCCCACCCCGCTGATGATTAAAATGGGGACGTTAGGCAAAGCGTATGGGAGTTTTGGGGCGTATGTTCTCTCCTCCCATCACATTTGTGACTATCTTCTTAACCGTGCTAAAAACGTCATTTATGCCACCGCCCCCTCCTTGTACGATACGGCATTAGCCCATAGCGCACTCAATTATATTCAAGAGAATGTTGTTCCCCTCACCGAAGCGATTACCCAACGTCAAACATTGATTAAGCACCATCTTGGATTGGAGATTGGGGGGTTAATCGTCCCCATCGAAATCGGGGATAATCGTAGGGTTATGATGCTCCAATCACAGCTTCAAACCAAGCTTGGCGTAGCCGTAGGAGCCATCCGTCAACCCACGGTTGCTAAGGCAATTATCCGTCTCATTGCCCGTACGACCATTTCCGAAGAAATTTTAATCACGGTGTGTGAGCGTTTTAGTCACAATTGGATAAAATAGCGCGATGAAGTCAGTGTATATCGATGAATTGTGTGTCCGTTATGGGGAAGAGACGTTGGTTTCGTGCGCGTTTGCCATTCACACGTCCCTTGCCTTGGTGGGGCATAGCGGGAGTGGCAAATCCTTGATCCTCAAATCGCTGTTGGGGATGGGGGATCGCGGATTGGACATTACGGTAAAAAAGCGGTGTGGGTTTGAGTGGATACGGGGGGAGAGCGTTTCGTTGGTTCCCCAAAATCCCTTTACCGCCCTCTCGCCTTTGACCAAAATCAACGATCAGCTGTTTCGTTCGCCTCAACGGATGGTGGAGATTATGGGGTGGCTTGATTTACCCAGCGACACCCTCAACCGCTATCCCAGTGAGCTTTCAGGGGGGCAATTGCAACGGATCGTGGTCGCAATGGCACTCTCTAGTAACCCCGCATTGCTGTTGTTGGATGAGCCAACCACCGCCTTAGACCCTGTGTCCAAAGCGGGGATGATTGAGGTTTTGCGTTCGTTGCAAGCAAAGTTAGGGTTTTTAACCCTCTTGGTCACCCATGATATGGGGGTTGCATCGCAATTGTGTGACACCTTGTGCGTCCTAGAAAAGGGCAATATTATCGAGCGGGGGGAGATGGAGACCATTATGCACCATCCTCACCACCCGTATACCAAAGAGCTTATTGAAGCCAATTTTACCACCCGATCGTTTCGAGTTTAACAGTAGGATAGAAGATGAATAAAAAGTTATGGATTACATTGGGATTGATCATTGCACTCCCTTTGGGCTATTTGGGATATGTGATCTACAATTTTGAATACGAAACACAGCGTCTGATCGATTATAAACCCCATTTGACGACCGAAGTATACGACCGTAATGGGGAAAAAATCGCCAATTTGTTCAACGACGAACACCGTTATTATGTTTCGTTTGAAAACATCCCCCCCCGCTTGGTTGAAGCCTTGGTCGCCATTGAAGATACCGATTTTTTTGAACATCATGGGGTCAATCCTGATGCCATTTTTCGCGCCATCATCAAAGACGTAACCGCTGGAAAACTCAAAGAGGGTGCCAGTACCATCACCCAACAATTGGTAAAAAATGCCTTGTTGACGCGGGACAAGAATTTTTCTCGTAAATTTAAAGAGCTGTTATACTCGATCCGTATTGAGCAACAATTGACCAAAGAGGAGATTTTAGAGCGGTATTTTAATGAAATCTATTTGGGTCATGGTTATTATGGGATCAAAACCGCTGCCGATGGCTATTTTCATAAACCGCTCAAAGAATTAACCCTCAAAGAGATGGCGATGCTAGTGGCACTCCCCAAAGGACCCAATTTTTACGCCCCGACCAAAAACTATGAGCTTAATATCGGTCGTGCCAATCGAATCATTGCCCGTATGTTGCAATTGGGATGGATTGATCAAGCCACCTACGACAAAGCCACCCAAGAACGTCCGTATGTCTTTAATGATACCTTGACCCGCAATTCAGGTCCCTATATTATCGATGAAGTGATGCGTCAATTAGGGGATGCGTTTCCCGATATTCGTAGTGGGGGGTATAAAATTTATACCACCATTGATATGAAATTACAAGAATCAGGGTACAAAGCCCTTTTAGCAGGGCGAAATGATATTCTTTCGCGTGCGGAAGAATCAGGTGCCTTGGATGAAAATATGAAAACACAACTCAATGGAGCATTGATGAGTATGGATCCCTATTCAGGGGAAATTTTAGCGATGGTGGGGGGGTATGATTACGCAGCCAGTCCCTATAATCGCGTTACCCAAGCCAAACGCCAACCAGGCTCAGCCTTTAAACCTTTTATCTATCAAGTGGCATTGGATAATGGGATGTCTCCTGCAACGTTGGTTCCCGATATTGCCCGTATCTATACCTATAAAGGGGATGATGGGGAGGAAAAAGCGTGGAAACCTCGTAACTATAAAAATGAGTACAAAGGGATGGTGACCATCCGCGATGCGTTGACCTATTCGCGTAACCTTGCGACCATTAACATGGTGAGTGACATGGGCTTTAGAAAAGTGGTCAATGGATTGCATCAGTTTGGGATTGTTGAAGATCTCCCTGAAAATCTCTCCCTTGCGTTGGGAACCATCTCCCTCTCGCCACATGATTTGGCGAAATACTATACGATGTTTGCAGCAGCTGGGATGCAAACCAACCCGATTTTGATCCGTCGGGTTATTACCCCCAAAGGGGAGACGTTCCAGTATGAAAACACCCATCGACAAGTCGATACACGGGAACAAATTTATAAAATGACCTCTATTTTACAAGATGTTGTGGGATTTGGAACCGGTACCGCTGCTAAAGTTGCGGGAGTAGAGATTGCCGGTAAAACAGGGACGACCAATAAAAACATTGACGCATGGTTTATTGGGTATTCTCCTACTATTGAGACCGTTGTGTGGTATGGAAATGACAATAATACCCCGATGCGCAAAAGTGAAACAGGGGGTCGCGCAGCAGGATCGGTTTTCCGTTATTATATGGAAGATTTGTTCCGCATTTATCCCAAAACCAAACGCTACTTCGATCGTCCTTTGGCAAGTCCAACCAGTAACAGTGTAGACAGTGAGGGCAATGGGACGCAAACTCCCTCCGAAGAGGCAACGCCTAACCCTGCAGCGGAATCGGTAGTTCCCGCTGCAGAAGCCCCCACGTTATAATCGATGACGTTGTCGTCAGGGTTGACCCATCACTTTTTTAACCCCCACCCCCACATTTAGCACCCTTTGCAATGTATCGGTTTTGGCAAGGGTGAGACGTACCACACTGGGGAGCGTGGCATGGAGCGAATGGGGGACTTTAGGGTCAAAATAGATCGTATCTCCCGACGTTAAACAGACGCTTGACCCCAATGACTCGATGGTCACACTCCCCTCTAGCACCATAATTGTGATCGCATTGGGGGCTTTATGTTCTCTCATCACGACCCCCTCATCCATACAGATGCGAATTTCTTTGGAAAACGGAGTTTCTAGGAGCATCTCAATCACGGGTTTGGTCTCAAAACGGGTGTTTTGTAAAAAAAATGCAATGGGATTCATGGGATACCTTTTTTAGGTGAGAGTATAAGGTAGGATGGGGATAAAAAGATTGATGAAGATCAATGCATATCACAGTAAAAAACGTTGAATGAACCAAGGATTGCATACAACGTTTTAAGGGGTATAGATCACGAAGGTGTTGCTGCTTCGTGATCTTCTTTATAGACAAAAATTGGGTCGTTATTGGGATCCTCAATCACCGCTTCGGTAATGGTGACGCGGTGCAGATTGTTTTTCGAGGGGCAGCTAAATTGCAACGGTAACATCGCCTCTTCGATGATACTGCGCAATCCTCTCGCCCCCACACCCCGATCAATCGCTTTTTGGGCGACCGCATCCAGTGCTGAGGGTTCAAACTGAAGCTCAATCCCATCCATATCAAAAAGGGCTTGAAATTGTTTGATAAGGGAGCTGTTGGGTTCTTGGAGGATTTGTACCATTTGGTTTTTGGAGAGTTCGCGTAATTGGGCGATAACGGGGATACGACCAATAAATTCGGGGATGATTCCATAATACACCAACGCTTTGGCATCGATTTTTTTGACGATTGTCCCTTTTTTGTCAGCGGTTTTGGTAAATCCTACTTTGTTGCTTTTTTGGGTATGGGTATCAGGAACCAATCCCACAAATGCCCCACCACACACAAAAAGGACATGGGTAGTGTTAAACAAAATGGTCTCAGTGGTGGAGTTTTTACGGCTCCCTTTGAGCGGGACGTAGACCTCTGCTCCCTCTAAAATTTTGAGTAATCCTTGTTGAACTCCCTCACCCGAAACATCGCGTCCCATGGTGGAGGATTCCCCTTTTCGGGCGATTTTGTCAATCTCATCGATGTAGACGATCCCCCGTTGTGCCAATTCAATGTCGTAATTAGCCGCAGCCAAAAGACGTGAAAGGATACTTTCGACATCTTCTCCCACGTAGCCCGCTTCTGTGAGTGCGGTCGCATCGGCAACGGCAAAGGGTACTTGCATAATTTTGGAGAGCGATTTTGCCAAAAGGGTTTTACCGCTTCCTGTGGGACCGACAAGGAGGATATTGGATTTTTCCAGTTCTACGTTATTGTAGATAGGGTTTTCAATCCGTTTGTAGTGGTTGTACAGTGCAACGGCGAGGACTTTTTTCGCCTCCTCTTGCCCGATTATGCTTTGATCCAAAAACTCGACAATTTTCTCCGGAATGGGGAGTTTGAGTTCCCCTCGTTGTTCGTAACGTACCTCTTTTTGCAAAATACTAGAGCAGGTCGTGACACACTCATTGCAAATATGGGTCAGTTCGGAAGAGAACATTTTTTTTACGTCACGCTGCGAACGACCACAAAATGAACACGTTTTTTCACTGCTCATCACACATCCTTTGGACTAAATTTAGTGAGGATTTCATCCGCAAGACCAAAGGCAATCGCCTCACGCGCCTCCATGTAGTTGTCACGATCGGACTCTTTTTCGATCACGTCAACACTTTTCCCTGTCGCGTGGGAGAGGATGATATAGAGACGACGTTTGAGATTGAGGATATGTTTGGTGTGAATTTCGATGTCACTGGCTTGTCCCGAATAGCCCCCCAAGGGCTGATGAATCATCACCTCAGCATTGGGGAGCATACAGCGATGCCCTTTTTCACCGCAGGTAAACAACACCGATGCCATCGACGCTACCAACCCCATGGCGTACGTGTAGACGGGGGCGTTGATGAGATTCATGGTATCCAATATCGCCAATCCCGCCATCACCGATCCCCCCGGAGAACTGATGTACAGATGGATGGGTTCTTCGGGATCCATTGCTTCAAGATACAACAATTGCGAGACGACAATCCCCATAAGATGGTCATCAATGGCTTCGGTGATAATGATAACACGGTCACCCAACAGTTTGGAAAAAAGGTCAAAATAACGCTCTCCCCGTGGGGAAACATCTTTGACCGTAGGGATAAATGGCATCGTAAACTCCTTATTATCTGTCATTCCCGCGAAGGCGGGAATCTAGCTTTTTGGTATGGGGGAGGGTTCCTCGTGTCAAGCACGAGAAGGGATGAGCATTAAATAAACGCATTGATAAACGCTACAAGCGACATCGGTATCACCTCAAGATGGTGTTTGTCGACAAATTTTTGCTCTTTTTTCCCCAACGGTTGATCGGTAATCACATACCCCCCCTCCAAATCCAGCGTGAGTTCGTTAGCGACCATGCGATCGGTATCGTGACCAAATGAAGTCCCTAAAAAGAGGTATTTTTTCGCTTTTCGGTAGGTTTTAAGGACTTTGGGTACCGCAAATCCCGCCATCGCTTCGGTGAGCCAATCGACATAATCGGCATCGGAGATGACAAACGTGGGATTAGGCAGGGGTGACCCCATGGGTTTAAAGAGAATTTTAGCAGCGGTGTCAAGCACCTCTTCCTCGACCAAAAAATATTTTTGATTCTCCACATCGTACTCATACACTTCATAACGGTTCAAATCACCCATAATGCGGGATTTTCCGATAATGAGACAATGGGGGGTAAAGGCGAGCAATTCTTGAAATTTTGTGTCGCGATTGGTATCGATAAGGTAGCGTGGTGACATTGCGATAATGGCTTTGTGCAAAGGGGTGGGTTCGTAGGGTTTGGTGTAAATATGGTTGAGTAATTGGGTCATATACTCTACGCCACGACGTTGTTCGAGGTGCATCGCCGCACGGGAGTATTCAAACATCAAGCGAGGTGCCATCGCCCGCCCCCCATTCATCGCCAAGATGAGCGAATCACTGTCGTGAGGAACATTCTCCCCCTCTTTGGTCATAATCCCCTCAAATACCCCTAATCCAAAATAGGGGATGGTGGTGTGATTGCGTAACTCTTTTTTGATTGTCTCTATATCCATGCTAAACCCTTTGAGAACGTTTCCCAAAGAGATGCATTTTGTGTTCTTAGATGGCGTTTATTCTTTCTCTTTTATCCGCTTCAGTCGTGGAGCCTCTTTGGAAAAAGCGATGAGATCTTCGGTTGTATGAATCGTTTTAGGGATCATGGGGAGGACTTGGGCGAAAAGCTTGGTGGTGATAAGGGCATCACTAAGGGCGCGATGGTAGGTCGCATCGTCGTGAAGGTCGTAAGTTTCATTGAGGTATTTCAATCCATACCGTTGGGATTCAAAGGTGCGTTCGGAGAGATCAATGGTGCAAAGTTGACGATTGAGCAGTTTGCCCAACCCCACCCTCTCCATCATGGCCGAGACAAATTTATAGTCAAATTTAGCATCATGCCCCACAAAAACCGCATCCCCCAAATAGAGACGAAAGTCACTCATCACCTTACTCAAAGGGGGCGCAAGGAGGGTTTGCTCTACGCGAATGCCCGTAATCTCCGCAATAGGATCCGAAATGGTGTCACAATAGACCAAACTCTCAAACGTGTCAATAATTTTACCATTCTGAAATTTAACCGCACCAATTTCGATAATTTGATGATGATCGGTTTTGGAACCATTGGTCTCGACATCGACAATACAAAAGAGGGTCTCTTTGATGGGGGAAAGGGCGGTGCGAAATTTATAGGCGTAGGAGTGGAGGATGAGGTTCATCCCTTGTGCTTTAAGCATCTCAAGGGCAAGATCATCACCGATTTTTTCCTCAAACTCTTTTTTGGGAACACCATTGGCTTTGGAGAGACGATGGATAAATTTGGGATCAAAGGGGGTCATGCTTTGGCTCTTTGGATAAAATCAAATACCTTTTGGGGATCTTTTTTACCCTGAGTGTGTTCAACGCCACTGCTGACATCAACCCCATAAAAGCCATATGCTTTGAGTGAGGCAACATTATCAGGGTCAAGCCCTCCTGCGAGGATGATTTTAGAGCAATCTATCCCCTCAAACCATTCAATATTGAGCCGTTTTCCCGCACCGCCATAACGTTCGCAATAGGCATCAATCAGACGGTATTCATGGGGGTATCGTTGAATATCGTCACGATTTTTGGCACGAATGACACGGAGGGAGGGGAAACGAAGATGGTCAAAAAAATCCTCATCCGTATCAAAATGGATTTGTGCCAACGTACAGCCGCTTAGGACGCACACATCGTGAATCGTATCGAGGGTTTCGTTGACAAAAAGGGCTACTTTTTCGACAAAAGGGGGAAGTTGTTGAATGAGGGTGCGCGCATCCTCAGGGGAGATATAACGGGGGGAGGGGGGATAAAAGACAAACCCAAGGGCATCAGCCCCCGAATCAATGGCATGAAAAGCATCTTCTAGGTTGGTGATCCCGCAGATTTTAACTCTCATACTTTGAGGCTATCAATCGCCGTTTTATAATCATCCGCACCAAAAACGTAACTTCCCGCGACACAAATATCGACTCCTGCATCCGAGAGGAGTTGGATATTGCCACTGCCTACCCCTCCATCAATCTCGATAAGACACGTAGGATTAATCCGATCGCGCAACGCTTTGAGCCGTTGGATTTTTTCAACGACCGTTGGGATAAATTTTTGTCCCCCAAAGCCAGGATTGACGCTCATCACCAGCACCATATCCAAATCCCCCAAAAGGTATTCGATCGCTTCAGCGGGGGTATGGGGATTGAGGACGATAGCAGGCTTTATCCCTAAGGATCGGATATACTGGATAAGACGATGGGGGTTTTTTTCCTCTTCGATATGAAAAGAGATATAAGCGGGTTTAAGCGGGGCAAACAGATCGACAAAAAAGGTGTTGTTTTGCACCATAAGATGAATGTCCAATGGTTTGGTCGCTGCTTTGGCAATGGCACTGACCACCACAGGGCCAAGGGTCATATTGGGGACAAAATGACCATCCATGACATCGACATGCACCAAATCACACCCTGCATCACAGATGGCGCGGACATCGTGCGCTAAGTTGCCAAAATCGGCGGAAAGAATACTGGGTGCTACGAGCATAGCGGTTCCCTTTATGAAGAAGATTTTTACCATTTTAGCCAAAAAGTTTTTGGAGTCGCCTTAAGGTAAACTTTGGGTTCATTGAGATAGAATTCGCAACTTAAAATTTACGCAAGGAGCCCCAACATGGCAAGAAAATGTGCTATTAGTGGTAAAGGCCCAATGAGTGGAAACAATGTTTCTCACGCAAAAAACAGAACAAAACGTCGTTTTCTCCCTAATCTTCGCACCGTTCGTGTGACTTTGGAAGATGGTACTACCAAAAAACTTCGCATTGCTGCTTCTGAGCTTCGTACCCTTAAAAAAGATTCGTAACTTTTAGTCGACATCTTCTTTTCCAATTTGGGAGTTTTCTCCCGATTGTCTCTTTCCCCTTTTTTTTCTCTGAAACCCTTTGTTCTAACCTTAGTCGATTTATAATACGACACTTTATTATTTTTGGAGATATGGATATGTTTACCCTTAACGCTGTAGAGGGCGGAGTATGCGCCGCACGTGGTTTTTATGCTGATGGAATTGCCATTGGACTCAAAAAAGAGAATGCCAAAGATCTCGCTTTTATCTATTCAGATACGGTCTGTCAGAACGCGTCGGTATTTACTACCAATAAGATGACCGCAGCCCCCATCCGTCATTTTCGACAAAAAGGGGATTTTCAGGGAAATTTTGTCCTTATTAATGCCAAAAATGCCAATGCCATGACGGGGAATGTGGGGATTGCAGATATTGATGAGGTATTGGGCGCAGTGGTCGAAAAATTTGCCCAAATTCAACACCCTGTGATGAGTTCAACGGGGGTGATTGGGGTACGTCTCCCCAAAGCAAAAATCATTGAGGGGGCGATGACGTTTGATCTAACCCATCGAGAGGGTGTGGCGGCATCGGAAGCCATTATGACCACCGATACGTTTGCCAAACGGATTGCTTTTGAGGTGATCCTTGAAGATGGGTGTTCGTTTCGTATGGGCGCAATGGCAAAAGGGGCAGGGATGATTAACCCCGCAATGGCAACGATGCTGTGTTTTATCACGACCGATGCGTTGGTGGAGAGTGCAACGATGCAAATCCTTTTGGATGAATGCGTCCATACGACGTTTAATGCCGCCAGTGTCGATGGGGATACCTCCACCAATGACACGGTGTTGATGATGGCAAACGGTCACAGTGGGGTTTTCCACCGTGAAGCGTTTAAAACCGCTTTAGAGACAATCATGCTTTTTTTAGCCAAAGAGATGGTTCGAGATGGTGAGGGGGCGACAAAATTGGTCACCTATCACGTGAGCGGTGCGGTAAGTCACCACGAGGCAGAGGTGTGTGCTAAGGCATTGTCCAATTCGTTGTTGGTGAAAACGGCACTCTTTGGTCAAGATCCCAATTGGGGACGTATCGCCTCAACCGTGGGAGCCAGTGGGATTGTGTGTGATGAAGCAACCTTGAGTATTTGGTTTGATGAGGTGTGTGTCTATGCGCAAGGGGAGCTGTTATTTGATGAACGCTTAGAACCATTCGCCGCCGCAGTGATGCAAAAAAGTGCTTTTACCATCCATTGTGATATTGGTCAAGGGGAGGGTGAGTTTACTGCGTATGGGTGTGATTTAGGGCATGAATACGTTAAAATCAACGCAGACTATCGAACCTAGTATTAGAAAGGACTAAGTGATAGCACGCTACAATCGCGCCAATTATTACAGTACTAGGACGACCCATGCGCGGATATAAAATTTTTAGTGGTTCAGCGTGTCACGCATTTTCCGTAGAAGTGTGTAAAACTCTGGATGTTCCCCTCTCTAAAGCAGAAATTAAACGCTTTAGTGATGGAGAGATTAATGTTCAAATTTCCGAAAGCGTTCGGGGGCGGGATGTGTTTATTATCCAAAGTACGGGTGCGCCCTCAAACGATAATTTGATGGAATTGCTCATTATGACCGATGCCCTTCGTCGCTCTTCAGCCAGTTCCATTACCGCCGTTGTCCCCTATTTTGGGTATGCGCGACAAGATCGCAAAGCTGCCCCACGGGTTCCTATTACCGCTAAATTGGTTGCGGATATGTTTGAAACGGCAGGGATTGACCGTGTTGTCACCATCGATCTTCACGCAGGGCAAATTCAAGGATTTTTTGATATTCCTGTAGATAATCTCTATGGTTCTATTATCTTTCAAGAGTATATTCGCTCGAAAAATCTTGCTAATCCCGTTATCGCGTCTCCTGATATTGGAGGGGTAACACGTGCGCGCTATTTCGCCGAAAAATTAGGTTTGGATATGGTCATTGTCGATAAACGACGTGAAAAAGCCAACGAGTCGGAAGTAATGAATATTATTGGGGATGTCGCAGGAAAAGATGTCATTATGATTGATGATATGGTCGATACGGCTGGAACCATGGTCAAAGCGGCAGCTGCGCTTAAAAAACGGGGAGCGACTTCGGTTATGGCGTGTGCAACCCATGGCGTTTTGAGTGGAAACGCCTTTGAAAATATCAATAATGGAGAACTCGATGAGTTAATCATCTCCAATACCCTTGAACTACGGGGGCAAAGTGATAAGATTAAAGTGCTTAGCGTCGCCCCGTTGTTTGCAGAGGTGATTCGTCGTGTCTATCATAATGAGAGTGTCAATTCATTGTTTAGCTAAGTTTTAAATCCATTGTGAAGGGATAGGATGATGATGCAGTATTATGGTTTTTGGATTATTTTTCTCACAGCTTTTCTTTTCACTGGATGTGGAATTGGTTCTTTCAAGATGTTTGGGGGGAGTGATGATATTGTTAAGACCGTGGAGGTCTCTGATCTTAATTACTCCGAAGAGGTAAAATTTGAGTGGAAGATTGTTAAGGGAGATCGGGTTGAAATTAACATTGTCAACCAAATTTCGGGTGAAGGGGATCAACAACTTAACCAAATTCTCAGTCGAGGAGGACAACAATCCCTCACCAAAGATGGGACGGAAGGGTATTTGATTCCCGATAGTGGTTCATTGCGTTTACCCCTCGTTGGCGTAGTCAATATCATGGGATTGACGGAAAGTCAAGCCGCCGAAAAATTAACCAATCTCTACAAAGAGTATTTACGTCAGCCGTATATCAGTGTCAAAATTCTAAATCAGAAACTCTATGTTTTAGGTGAAGTGAAAACGCCAGGGGTTGTGCAAGTCACCAATGGGACGATGACATTGTTTGAAGCGTTGGCTAAAACAGGGGATTTAACGATCGATGCGGATCGTACCAATGTTCGGGTCATTCGAGGGGGGCTACGTAACCCTCAAATGAGGGAGGTTAATTTGGCAAATATGGGACAGATGCGTTTAACCAGTTTGATTTTGGAACCTAATGATATTGTTTATGTACAACCACGAGCTATGAAAGCGTATAACGTTGCCTTTAATGAGCAAATGCCCTTTTTTAGTTTGATTAATACCATTATGACCCCATTTTTAAGTGCTATTTCGCTTAAAAATGGAAAGATTACCAATGTCGTCTTATTTAAATAATCCGCAACAAAGCCACGCGGGTGGTGGCAATGAGTTTGAAGAGGAAATAGATCTCAAAGAGGTCATTGTTGGTCTCCTTTTGTACCGAAAATCGATGCTTGCCATTATCTTTGTGGTAGTGGTCATTAGTGCTTTTGTCGCCTATTCTAAAACCGATATTTATCAAGCAGAGTTAACCCTTCAAACCCAAGATTCTGCTAGCTCTCATGGTCAAAATGACTTTATGACCGCTGCCCTTGGATTACCAAGTGGCAATCTTGCCAATGAAATTGCCGTCTTAAAATCCCGTTTTATCGCCAAAAAAGTACTAGAACAAGTGCAATTGGGAACACGGTATTACATCCCATCGGGATTAAAAAGTATTGAATTGTACAAAAATTCCCCTTTTGAAGTTCATACCGAGATGATCAGTGAATCATTGGTGGGGTATAAATTTGAATTCCGTCCCATCGATGAACACCACTTTTTATTGCGTCTTTCTCCCACATTCGGGATGAAAGTGGGAGCTTTTTTAGGGTCTACGAGTGCAACAGCGATGGTGAGTGCGACCGATCATCAAGCGATATGCGAATACGGTAAAAAAATTGTTAGCCCATTTTTTCGATTAACGGTCACAAAGGTGGGGGAGATGGCAGCCAAAGGGTATTTCTTTACCATTGTTCCGAATGAAACGATGTATGGCATTATCCAATCTTCGATTAATGTCTCTATGGGGACAGATCAAGGGTCTATGTTATCGATTAGTTATCAAGATAATGTTCCTGAACGGGCTCAAGATATTCTTAATATTGTGGCTGAAGTGTATGAAAATCAAAGTGTCAAAATCAAAAGTGCCAGTGCTGAAAAAACTTTAGGTTTTATTGATATGCAACTGGATGAAATTAAAGAAAAGTTGCAACAATCGGAAATTAAACTCAAAGATTATAAATCGTCTCACGAAGTGACCAATCAAAGTCGAAAAGCCAGTATTACTGAACAAGAGATTAGCAGTTATGAAACGCAATTGTACGAACTCAAAATGCAAGAGAGTGCGTTGCAAACCCTCTTGCTGTATCTTAAAAACAATAAAGAGATTAAAGGTTTGGATTTAAGTACCGCCAGTAAAACCATTTCGACATTAATCCAAAAAATTCAAGATATTAATACCCTTCGTAGCTCTTTGTTGGTGGACTATACCCCAAAACACCCCTCTGTTATGAAAGCCAATGAACAGCTCGCTTCGTTAAAAGCGGATTTACAAGGGACGATTGAGAGTAGTTTGAGGGGGATTCAAGAGCGTGAATCGTCGTTAAATGGTATCCTGAAAAAATACACGGTATCCTTAGAAGCGATTCCTGAAGAGGAGCGACAACTAGCGCAGTTAAACCGTACCTTTAATGTCAATGAAAAAATTTACGAGTATTTATTGCAAAAACGGGCAGAAACCTCCATTGTAGAATCCTCAACCGTTTCGGGAATTCGCATTGTGGATGAGGCGTTGGTTGGGGGCGCCCCTGTCCAACCCAATCGAACGCTTATTATGATGATGGGGCTTATTGTTGGGGTGTTGATAGGGTTTATGCAAGCATTCGTGCGACACTTTTTGGCAAATACCATTCAAACGATTAATGATGTTGAAGGGCATACGCCCCTCCCCTTATATGGTATTTTGCCCCTGTTTGCGGAACGAAAATCGCTTTATGAAGATGCACTACGGGTTTTGTTAACACGGCTTGAATTTAGTGATGAAAAACCACAAATCATTACCATTACTTCTTCGGTACAAAAAGAGGGTCGTACGACTACTGCCCTTGAGCTGGCTCAAATTATTAGTAAAAGTAGTAAAAAAGTGGTCATTTTAGACCTTAATATGCGTGAATCTCGTATGAATAAAAAGTTCTCTCTCTCGAATGCTTTGGGGATTAGTGATGTTCTTTCGGGGGGAAAAACATTTGAAGAGGTAGTTCGACACGTTACACCGTATATGGATGTGGTGGTAGCGGGAACGATTACCAATAACCCGTATGAATTGATTATTTCTGATCCGTTGAACGAATTATTACAGCAGTTACGTAAAGATTATCGCTATATTATTATTGAATCTCCTCCTGCAGGTCTTGTGGCAGATGCACTGGTATTGATGCGCTTATCGGATCTTAATTTAATTGTTTTTAAAGCAGGATATTCCAAAAAAGACTTTATTAAAAGTACCAATCGTTTTGTCAAAGAGCATGGTTTACGTAATGTGGGGATTATCCTTAATGCGTTGGAACTCAAAAAAATTCGACCATGGGTTATTGAATAAGTAGCCTTTTTTTTAGCTCATCTTTAAAGATTTGATGGTATAGTCGTGTAAACTATAGGTACGTTTTAATTAAGAGGTACTGTAGTGTGTGAAGGTCACCCTCTTTGGGGGATATCGTTGTGTGGTCTCCTTATCAAAAAGGTGTGATTTAACGTTATAAAACCATTTTTTACGCAAAAAAAGTGGTTAAATGTGGAGGTGGAATTATGAAAAATACACACGATCAAAAAGGTGAAGCTCGTAGAAGCTTTTTGAAAAAAGTGGTATACGTTGCACCAGCAGTGGTCGCATTGGGTGCGTTAACAGCACCTGTTGGGGCGCATGCAAGTGTGTTTGTCGGACAAGTGTATACCAATCCAACAAGCACCAATCAAGGTGTTGAAAATATCCATGTTGGGGATGCAACGGTTGTAGGAAATTCTCAGACTAAAGTCATTGAGAGTGGATCGTATACGAACCTTAATACGGGGAAAACGACGCAATTTACCGCTGATCAAGTCAAAGCCAATGACTGGGGATTGTTTACGTGGGCTAAAACCTACTTTGGTAACATCTTCGGTTAATGGCTAACTATGGTCTATAACTTTCATCTCCTTTTTCCCACTTTTCCTGAAGTATGTGTGGAGGAATCCAATTGTTCAGGAACACTGGTGATTAAAGAAGAGGAAGGGATAGACCCCCTTGCTTTCCCTGTTACCCTTATTTATCAAAACAATCAAGATCGTAATGTTACGTTGGCGACAGACCGCCATTTTGATACCCCCTCAGCAGACCAAGCGTGGATTTTTACCGTTGAAAATGTGATCAGCTTTGCGTGGAAAACCCAAGGTGGAGAAATAGCTTACCGATTCCTTCCAGAAGCGAGTGAAGATCTTTTTCGATTTTGGCTTTACCATATTGTTCTGCCAATTTATTTTTCGATTGCTCAAGTGTATAAATTTTTGCATGCGGGTGCCATTGAGATTGAAGCGAAAACGGTATTATTTATGGCACCCTCATTTGGGGGTAAATCAACCCTCACGGATTATTTTTTACAAAAAGGTCATCCTCTGGTCACCGATGATAAGATGGCAACCTTTGAGCGGGATGGGGTCTATTACGCCGTCCCCTCTCACCCCTATCATCGCCCTTTTCGCACCGTCGAAGTTTTAGGGCATGAGTGCGCTCATCCCGCCTCTGTGGTTCGTCCGATCCATGCGATTTATATTCTCGAAAAATCAGACCCTACCGCAGACATTGTGATACGCCCACTAAAAGGGATCGAAAAATTCAGCCGATTGCATGAGGGGGGTGAGATGAACTTTAGCTTTTTTACCCCCCAATATGTCACCTATCTTGCGGGTCTTGCCAATCGTGTCCCCGTTTATGCGATTCGTGTTCCGCATGATTTGGAGCGACTCGACGAGGTGCATCGCGCGATTGTCAACCATACTTGCCCACCACAGGAGTTATTATGAATCTTACAAATCCCTATACGATCCCCTCTACCGTGTTGTTGCAGTGTGTCGATGAGGAGACATTGTTGTTTAACAGTGCCAATGGTCTTTTTTTCGCGCTTAATGAAACGGGTACACTCTTATGGGAAGAGATGAGCCATGCCACGACGCTTCAATCGGTGATTGAGCAAATGCTAGGGATGTATGATGTGGAGAGAGAGCAACTAGCCCTGGATGTAGCTGTTTTCTCTCAGACCCTTGAGGATCAAGGATTGTTGAGTTTTGAACAAGCCTAAAAAACCTATGGAAAAAAGGTTTTATCACTGTTTGATTGCCTGTTGTCAATACGATTTTGATTCTTCCCAATTGGGAGCGTTGGGAGAAGACATTGAAGATTGGGGAAAATTTTTAGATTCTGCCTACAGTCATGGGGTGTTCCCTTTGGTGTATCAAAAGCTTAAGCGACTCGACACCCTCGATGAACGGGTCAAAGCTCGGATGAAAAAGATTAATTTTATCATTGCAAGCAATAATATTACCATGACCGCAGAGCTTATTCGCGTGGTTAAACTGCTCAGTGCGGATGGAATCCGTAGCATTGCGATCAAAGGGCCGGTCCTCTCCCAAATTATTCACGGAGATATTACCCAGCGACAATTTTCCGATTTGGATCTTTTAGTGGAACCTTCACAGATGTATCCCGCGTTAGAATTGCTTTCGCATCATGGGTACCAGTCCCAATATCCGATTGAATTTTTAAAAAACAAAACGCTCTTAAAAGTGGGAAAAGATTTCCCCACCACCCATACGAAAAATGATGTGTTGATTGAGTTTCATTGGCGATTGTTTTTGGATCGCAGTATCAAAAAAAGCAAGATAGATCTTTTTAGCCCTTCCAATTATTGGTGTACTCTTCAGCGAGACAAGATCGAAACTTTAGCTTTGGATCCTTTATTGCTGTATTTGTTACTCCATGGATCCAAACATTATTGGGAACGGTTAGAGTGGATTGTGGATGTGGATCGTTTGATTCGATTGCACGAATCGACCATTCAGTGGGATGCGTTGTACGCCATGGCAGAGGAGATGGAGATTACCTTTATGGTCTATTTGGGGTTGGCGGTCAGTCATGAACTGTTAGACACCCCCTTAGAAGCGGTTGCGCATCATCGTATTGCCACCAATGGTCATATTCTAAAATCCAAAGAGACCATTATCCGTGAACTCAAAAGCGACGCGATTACCAAAGACCCCTCAGAACATATCTCGATGAAAAATCTCAAAAAAGTGTTATTGTTGCGGGATAGCACCCATGGATGGTTACGAAACTATCTTTTGACGTTGTTTCAGATCAAAGAGTTGGATGTTTATGTGCTCAATTTGCCCAATTGGCTCTCGCCACTGTATTATGGTGTCCGATTGTACCGTCTGATAAAAGAGAATGTATTACAATGAAAATCTTTTTTAAGTATTTTTAGGATAACGTTTAAGAATAATTCTTACATTAGGGGGAACAAATGGAAAATCTAATGAATGAGAGTGTTGAGAGTCGACGGGATTTTTTAAAAAAATCGGTGTATGCTGCACCTGCATTGGTAGCATTGGGTTCATTAAATGTGTATGGAAGCAACGATGCTAACTCAAAAGGGGTGACCGATTCCAAAGGGATTGTTGTCCGAGCCAACTCTTCCTTGAAGTGTCAAAGTGGTGGTAATGGTAATAGTAATAGCAATACCAATAACAATAACCACAGTGGTAACAGTATTTTTGGCAATGGCAATGGCAATGGCAACAACAATGGAAATAGTATGTTTGGCAATGGCAACAACAATGGAAATAGTATGTTTGGTAATGACAAAACCAAAGGGAACAATGGATTTGGGAATGGGGATCAAGACGCTCCGGGTAATTCCTTGATCAATAACAATGCGGAAAATGCGCAAGGGAAGAAAGACAAAGACGATTAATCTTTCTCTTTGCGCGTTAAAACTTTAACCCCATTTTATAGCGTAGTAGATCCCACAAAAACAGTGGGGTTGAGATAAAATTTCTTCTCCACAGCCGTCTTGGCTCTTTGAATAATCGTGGTAGCCACTCCAAATGGATTTTGATCCAAAAGGGTGCAGGCCTCACCACGGTTCCCGCATAAAAATCAAACACTGCCCCAATCGAACACCCTTTTTTGATAGTCAGTCGCTCTTTATGGGTAAAAAGCCACTTCTCTTGTTTGGGTGCGGTCATCCCCACAAATAATACATCGGGTTCAAACGCATTGATGGCATACACCATTGCATCGTTCTCCTCTTGACTAAACACCACTTTAAAAGGGGGTGAATAGGACTCAACGGTGATGTTGGGGAATTCGGTGCGGAGTCGTTGTTTGATTTTTTCCAGTGTTTGGGGTGAAGCTCCCAGATAAAAACACTTCCCTCTCTGGGCATTGAGTTGTGTTAATAAAAAAAGATGAAGATCACTCCCCGCAATTTTAGCTATTTTTTCCCCATAAAGCTGCCGTGCCGCTAAAACGATACCACTCCCATCGGGGAGGAGTATATCACTTTGGCGCAATGCCATCTCAAACAAAGGATCGCTTTTAGCCGTTACGTAGGAGTGGGGATTAATGGTATTGATGATTTGCTGGGCGGTATCCCACGCGATAGACTCTAGGGGATCGGTAAAAACGTCGTAACTCATAATGTTCATGGGTGACCTTTGTGCAATAGGGTAGATAAATTGGCTTCAAACCGATTTTGGTGAAAATGGTCGTGATAGCGTTGTTGGCAATACTGCGCAGTATCGGCGTGAATGAGGGTCGTTAAGGCTTCCTCTACTACTTCGACTAAGGGTTGATTTTCCTCCAAAAGGATACCACAACGCGCATCAAGAATATAGGGAATAGACCCCTCTTGGGTCGCGATGATAGGAATCCCGTAGGCTAAAGACTCCAAAAGGGTGAGGGGGAACGCATCATTTTTACTGGGGTAGAGGAGAAGATGGGCTTGGAGGAGTAACGCCCTTTTTGCTTCGGCATGGACAAATCCATGATAGGTGACCGTAGATTCCAATCCATGCTTTTGGACAAAGGTGGTGAAATACGCTTCATCCTCACCGCTTTGCCAACTTCCCGCAAAATGGTACTGAATGGGACGCTCTTTGGTCACACGAGCCAACTCAAGCACCTCTTTGTACCCCTTGTCGTGCATCATATGGGCAAGATAGAGAAAATGCAAAGGGGTGGGATGGGCATATTTTTGGGCAATATGGGTCATAAAATCGTCGTTTTTGAGCGGGTCATCGATCCCATTGGGGAGAATATGGAGGGCGGTATAGGTTTGGACTAAGGAAAAATCGTTTTTCAGCAGAGGACTTAAGAGGATTAAATGGGTATTGTGGAGAAAAAAGCGGGTTAAACGACGATTTCTATCCGATGCGCGGACAAATTCATTGACCCCTTTGGTGTGATAGTGATAATAGACGCTGGCATGGGTGAAAAATTGGTACGATTTCCACAGGGTCGAGAGGAGAAGATCGCGATAAAAGGCGATACTTCTGATCGAAGCGGTGACATAAATCGTATCAGGGCGAAAAACGACCAATGCCCACACTACTTTAAAATAGAGTTCCGCGACCAAATAGAGTTTTTTGAACGACACTTTACCAATATCAGCAATGGTATCCGAGGAACGAATGGGGATGTAATAACAGGTAAACTCTTCATTGATTCGAGTACTGTGGCGGATAAATTCCCCCACTTTGGCTGCCCCATGGTGCGGGGGTGGGAGGTGTAAAATCGCCAAAAGTTTGGGTTTAGTGGGTGGAAGCATAGGTGCAGGCATTGCGTATTCCTTGGGCAGCGGTGGTAAAATTGTAGTCTTGCACGTGCTTTTGACCCTTTTGGGAGAGTTTTTCCCATCTTTGGGGATCGTTTAAGAGTGCGACGATGGCATCACCCCATGCGTCCACTTCTGCAGGGAGGATTAATCCCGTCTCCCCCTCAAGAACTAAATCGTTGATGACTCCCGCAAAAGGGGTGGTGATGATGGGCGTCCCGCTTGCCATTGCCTCATTGGCAACTACCCCCCACGGATCCAACAGAGTGGGGAATAAAAACAACTTTGCATCCCCATAATACGAGGGGAGTGCTTCTTGATCGACAAATCCCGCATAGTGATACACGAGATGATAGCTCTCCAATAGTGCAAAAAACTCCTCTTTTAAAGGACCATTGCCTAAAATTAAGAGTTTAAGATCGGGGATATGCTCCCTCACCGCACGCGCCACTTCAGCAAAAAACAGCGGGAGCTTACGATGGGTAAATTGTCCCGAAAACATCAGATGATAGTGCCGCGCTTCAAAGGAAGCGGTGGTTTTAAAACGGTCATTGTCGATGCACAGGTGACTTTGGAAAAGGGCTTCTTGGGGGATATGATACGCTCTAAAGAGGTCTAAGGTATTAGAGCTTGCCCCAATAAAAGCGTGAGATGTCGCATAGACGATTTTACGTATGAGGGTGTGTACCCATGAGAGATGGGCTTCAGAGGCACTCCACCCATCGCTCATGGGGATATGTTTTTTGCGCATAATCACACTGTAAAGCCACCCGTACAGATGGGTGGGATTAAATCCTGTGGTGATGACCACATCGGGATTAAATTTCCACAAGTGGTACCACACATCAGGATTGTTATGGACGTAATTAAATCCGTCTTTTTTGGCGGTACTGTTTTCGTGTAAAAAGCGGTGATTAAACCCCTTGATGGTCATTTTCCATTCGCGATTGGCTTCGGTCTTTGCAGCATAAATGACCAAAAAATCATCCCCATACACCTGAGCTATCCGCTCATAAACGGGCAATCGGTAGGGGGCAGGGATATTGGTGATAAGGAGAATTTTCATGCAATTCTCTTGGCTTGGATACTCGCGCGGGTCGTGAGGATAAGACGACGAACAAACGAGGGTAGCAAGGCTAGGGTGCATAAAACATAACTTTTGTAATCTTTAGGGGTGTAGTGGAGAATTTTTTGCATCTCGTGGAGGGCTAAGGCTGACTCTCCCCGTTTCATGTATTCATTGAGACGCATCCGATGCCAAAGCCCCACATAGCGGGTGATGGCGTGGGTGTCATGGGAATACAACGGGATAAGCTTAGCCAATTCATCCCCGACATAATCGAGGGTATCGGGTTTCTTTCCGGGGGTCGTTAGCTCTTCAAACGATTGAAAATGGTACTCTGCAGTGATGGCAGTCGAATAAGCAATGTCTCCCTGACACGCCAATCGCGCCCATGTTAGAAGATCCTCCCCCAAGGTAATTCCCACCGGAAACCCTCCGATTTTTTCTAAGCCTTGGACTCGCACCGCCGTTGCACTCGTCCACACAGGGGGTGCGGTACGGGTTGCGGTATCAAAATAGTTGTTTATAATCCCCTCTGACCCATGAGACAAAACAATTTCGGTATTGACAGGCGCGTGTTTAGTGTGGTCAGAATCGACGATGATGTAATTGGTTGCATAGACCAACGCTTGGGGAAATGTCACAGAGAGGGTGTGTATCTCTTTTAAATGGTTGGGCAACCACGCATCATCTCCATCCAAAAAAGCGACTAAGGGGTAGGTGGCATGGGAAACGCCCCGATTGCGGGCAAGGGAAACACCCCCATTGGGGTACGAAAAAAGGCGTATGCGGGGATCGGAAAAACGCTGTACGACCGTAACGCTTTGGTCGGTTGAGCCATCATCGATAACAATCACCTCAAAATCACCATACGTTTGCCCCAAGACCGACGCAAGGGTGCGTGCAATGGAGGCTTCTTTGTTATACAAGGGGATGACGACACTGATACTCATGCACTCTTACCTTGGATACGGTGGATGAGGTGGGTGTTAAAGCGGTATAACCCATACGAGAGTAGCACGGTCAGAAGGGCAAATACGATCAAATTTTCGGGAAAATGGGGGAGGTAATAGACCAATAAGGGGCGAATGAGTCCATGCACCAAATACAACTCCAACGTCATCGCTCCAATAAGGGTAATGGGGCGCGCCAAAAAAGATTGACCCATAAGGGTGGTGAGAATGAACGGGGATTGACTGATTTTGAGTCCATAATACAACGTGGGAAAAAGCAACAGTTGTTGGAGAAACTGCAATTGGGGTGCAATCCCTTTGAACATCAGGTATTTTTCCCCATAAATGAGGACGATGAAGCCAAAAAAGAGGAAAAAATCACCCATGCCCCGATAGACTATTTTGGTCGGGATAGAGGCAAAATAGATCCCTACTAAAAACACCATGGCATAAAAAATGAGTTTAAAGGCGATGGTTTGTTCGATGACAAGGGTTGAAAAATCGGTAAATTGGAGATAACTAAAAAAGTAAACAAGCGTCAAAACACCCAATGCGGTGAAAATCTTTTTGGGATGATAGTCTCTTAAAAAGAAAAATCCAATGAGATAATAAAACATCAATGCCCGTAAAAACCAATAATCCTCAGGGGGATAAAAGAGGTTGCCGATTAAAGAGAGCGGATCCTTAAACCCAAATAATTGTGCCATCACGGTGTAGTAAGCGGGAAAATAATGGTAATAATAAAGACTTAAGGGGAGTACTAACAAAAGCAAACTACTCCAAATGACGGGATAAATTCGGATAAGCCGTTTGCTCATATACGTAATGAGCGTTTGAGGATGGGCTTGTTGGCTTAAGAGCAATCCATACGCCGAGAGCATAAAAAACAGAGCATTTCCAATGGCTCCCCCTGTCGCAAAAAGGGGAAGGGGATAGATTTCATCCATATGGGAGTTAATCACCAAAAGGATAGCGATAAAACGTAAAAAAAGGGTGTTATGGTGATTCATGGCGCACTCCTTTGTAATTTGTGCAGTCGTTGTGCTTTAAGATCACGGTAATACATCCTCCGATACGAGAGCATAATACCGACAAAAATAAAAGGCATCGACAAAACAGCTAAAACGTATAATACCACGTTATCGGTCATCATCGTCGTTGACGCAGAGGTAAAGGAGGTGACCACCAAAAACGAAGGGAGGAGTAGATACTCAGGTGTTTGGTTATTGACATGACGCGCAGCAGAGAAACTGGCTGAAATGACAAAAAGCGCGTATAAAAAAAGCCCCACTTGTCCCGTATCGGCCAAAATTTGGACATAGTCATTATGAATCACTTTAATGGGGGCAAAAGGGTGGTTGGTCTCATAAAAAATGTACTGCGCAGAACCAATCCCTGATCCTGTGAGAGGGTGGGGATCGTAAAGTTTGCCCAGTGTCCATCCCCACATCGCAAAACGACCGTTACTGTCAATTTGACTGGAATTCACCGAGCTTAAATCATCAACACTGCTCACTTTTGAGGGGTCGTAAAACATTTTTTCCCGCACTTGGGGGACAAATAAGACCGATAAAATAGCAAAAGCGATAATGCCAATAACATAAGGGATGGCTTTGGCACGGTAACGGAGGTAAAAGGCAAACGAAAGGGTTAAAAAAACTGCCAATAGCCCCGTGCGGACACTTTGGAGGACACTGGAAAGAAAAAACCACCCAATGAGCCAGAGGTATTTGGATTGTTTGGTGCGCCACCATAACAAAAAGGCTAAACCGCTCATCACGCCCAAATAATCGGCCAAAGTGGACATCGGCCAAAACATCCCCTCGGCATAAAATGACCAAATGTGGAGGACATCGGTCATGAAGCCCCCCAAAAGAATCGAGTAGGTAATGGAGCTAATGAGAAGCCACCGTATGGCGACATAGATAAAATCACGGGAATGGACAAAGGTTGCGGCAAACATCATAATGAGTAAGGGATAGAGGTATTTGAGAAATCCCCTAAAGGCATAGCCAGAATTTAATGCCCAGCTAAACGAAATCAACAGCCACAGCGTGTACAACGTATACAAAACGATTAAAAAATTGAATTTGGGTGATTTACGATAGAGAAAAAATGCTAATAGGATAAGACCAATCCATACCATCAGTCGTAAGGCTGAGAGGTTAATCCCTGCTAGATCGACATTGGTCTCCACCATTCCCGTAGACATGGTGAGGATTAAAAATTTTTCGCGTCCACTAAGGAGAACCTGTTTGGTTTTGGAGAGATAGACGTAGGAGGGTTTGGAGAACATAAATTTGACCGCATACCCCGTTAAGAGGAAAAAAACGAGGACGTTGAGTAACGTAAACACCTATTTCCCCTTTTTTTTCAGCACGTCCCCATACAGTTGTGCTACTTTTTTTTGATAGAGAGTGTACGCAAAAGTAGCTTTAACTCTCATACGACCCGCCTCTCCGAGCTGTTTTTGTTGATGGGGTGTATTCATAAGGGTAATAATAGTCATTGAGAGGGCAAGCGAATCTTGAGGGGGGACAAGAAGACCTGTAACGTGATCTTCGACCACCTCCGCAAGCCCATCTACTGCCGAAGCGACCACAGGGAGGGCGTAACTCATCGCCTCAATGGCACTAAGACCAAACCCTTCAAAACGGGAGGGGACGATCACCATATCCATTTGGGCGTACCAGTGGGGGAGCGATTCTTTGGGTTGAAGTCCTGCCCATGTAATGGCATGGTCAATACAGAGGGTCATGCTTACGTGTTCTAATGCTTTTCGTTGCTCCCCCTCACCGACGATGAGTAATCGACTATTTGGATGGGCATGAAGAATAGAGGGCATCGCCTCAAGGAGAACATCAATCCCCTTTTCGTGACTCAATCGGGCAACAACCCCTAAGGTAAAAGGGGTGGTCGTTGCTTTGAGAGGGAGACGATAGGGAATATCGGTGCAGTTGTAGAGGGTAAAATGTTTACGCCCTTGGGCATACAGTTCAGAGCTATAAAGATGGGGATCTACCCCAAAAAAGGCGTGTTCAGAGGATTGAGAGACACACAAAAACAGTTCACTCATCCATTGGGCAATGAATCGGGGAATAAAGGTATGACGATAAATATGTCCGGGGACATGGGCGGTGGCAAGGACGATTTTGACCCCCAACAGTTTAAATAACGCAATCGCCAACGACCCCGGTGCCATATACTGTACATGGACAATATGAGGGTAATAGGTGGAGAGGAGGTGCGAAAATCCTTGGAACAACAAAACGGCGGTGGTCAGTAAGGAGGTGGGGCGAACCCCCTGCGGGGAGAGGAGGGTCACTTCTACCCCAAGGGTTTGAAAATACTCCACCATGCGCGGGTCATGTTCAAAATAGCAGACCAAACGAACCGTATAGCCACTTTCGATAAGTGCTTTTGCTAGGGTGAGGGTTTGGTATTCCGTCCCCCCCAACAAGAGGCAGGGGATAGCGATTAAGACCTTAATGCCCGACACGTAATACCTTTTTGATCCATCGCTTGAGGGTCGCGATTTGGGTTGGCGTGAGTATTTTGCCTATCCAGTGCCACCCTTGATCGAGTATGAGGTTGCTTACTTTAGCATAGTTTGCGCGCAAAACTCCATAATGTTTGACCCACACTCGATAATTTTCGCTGTCCATATTGTGGGTGGCACTGATTCCCACCAGTCTAAAATTGGTGATCCGTTTGGGGAGATACGCATACGTACTTTTTGGGCGATCCAATAAACTCAGTACCAAATCGTAATCCGCTGCCATTCTAAAACTCGTATCAAACGGGAATTGTGAATGGAGCATAGTTTTGACAAAAAGGGCAGGGTGACCCAAGGGCATTACCCGATGGGCTTCGTTAAGTCGGACACGGTAGGTGGTCTCGTGGTGGGTGAGGGGATCAATTTGGATCACATCCCCAAACACAAAATCAAGGTGAGGATTTTGCATAAACACCTCAATGATGGACTCTACCGCATCGGGTTCATACCAATCATCGGCATTTAAAAAGGTGATGATCTCTCCGCTGGCTTTGGCTAGCCCTTTGTTCATCGCATCGTAAATCCCGCGATCGGGTTCACTTTGCCAATGGCTGATATGATTTTCGTACCGTTTGATAATTTCAAGGGTACTATCTTTGCTTCCCCCATCGATAATGATATATTCGATGTTTTTATAGGTTTGAGCGATGATGCTTTGGATGGTTTGCTCAAGGTATTTTTCACCGTTATAGACGACGGTCACGACCGTTATTTTGGGGAGATTCATTTAATCCTCTTTGGGTAGTAAAGTGCGATACAGATTCACGTATCGTGGAATAACACGGTCACGCTCAAAGCACGAGAGAACTTTCTCCCGTCCATGGGTGGAGAGTTGGGCGTGATCGTTGTGTGAGAGTACCCAATCGATCCCATAGGCTAAATCCTCACTCTCGTAAGGGCGCGCAAGATACCCATTGCGTTGATGGTCGATCAAATCGCCATTTCCCCCCACATCAAACGCCACAACAGGGGTACCACACGCTAAGGCTTCCATGATGGCATTGGAAAGATTCTCTTGCAACGAGGGGACGACCATCACCGTTGCTGCACTGTAGAGGATACGTAAGGTAAGATCATCGTGAAATTTCCCCAAATAGTGGGCGGTAAAGGGAAACGCTTGGGGCGATTGCATCGGAGCATTCCCAAAAATTGCCAATTCAACGTTGGGTGTGGTGAGGTGATCGAGGGCATTGCGCAGATGGATAAATCCTTTGTTGGTATCACTGGTGCTGTTCATCGCCCCAAATACGATCAGGTGACCATCAGGATTGATACCCAAAAGGGATTTGGCGATTTTTTTATCCACAGGAGAATAGCGCGTCGTATCCAAAGGATTGGGGAGGTTCACAACCTCAAACGATTGAAGCAAGGAACTTTGCGTAGCGCAGTGTGCCATCCAACGACTCAGCCCAATAAAGGTGAGAGAGTCAATAGCGGAAAATACCCTGTGTTTACGCTTCCAGATACGGTAACTGAGATCATGGTCATCGTGACTTTCCAACAACGGGCAATTGCCACACGTATGGAGGTAGTGGTCACATCCCCATTTGACATGACATCCCCCCGTAAAGAGCCAATTGTCGTGCATACTCCAGACAATGGGTTTGGTGATTTTGGGGAGATCTTCAAGCCGTATCATCCCCTCATGCACCCAATGGAGATGGACAATATCAGCATCACTGTGATTAATGAGATCAATAAGGCTCCCAGAGGGGGAAGCAGCAACGGAGAACATCACCCCTTGTAAAGAGGGATACTTTTGGGTTTGGAAAATTTCCCAACGGGTTTTGAATTTTTTTCTGAGATTATTGACAAACCCTAAAGGGGTAAGGACGGTGGGGTCTTCGGTGGTTTTATTTTGTACCAACATGGTACTGTTAACCCCCGCTTTTTGTAATCCTTGATGGAGGCGATAGGCAGAGCGTGCCGCACCCCCTAATTGGTCATGGGTATTGACAATGAGAATGTTCATTGGGTCACCATCCAGTGCCGTTTGGGAATCCCCAAGCTGGTACGATCAAAGTCTTCCATGAGCATCACGCGGGGCAAACACTCCAAATGGTGGGCGTGCTGAGGGGAAATATTCCCCTTTCGGGTGGTGGTGACCGTTTTAAATCCTAAGGTTTTGACCAACGCAAATTTATCCGCACTCACCTCTTCACGACTCCCAAAGGGGTACGCAAAATGGGTGATTTTTTTCCCCGTACGGGCTTGGATGGCTTCATTGGCGTGTTGAATCTCCTCCAAAATCTCTTCAGACGAGAGGGCATTAAAGGCAAAATGGTTTTGGGTATGTCCCCCAATGGTAACCAAGGGGTCGTTGGCTAAGGTGGCAATCTCCTCCCAATTCATACATAATTTTTCACATTGCGCTTCCCAGTTGAGGGTGTAGTTTTTCAGTAATTCGTCCACTTTATCGGAAAATTGGTGGGATTTAAAGGTCAAAATGGTACTGCGTAGGGCTAAAAAGGTGTCGATCTTCTCATCCATCGCGGCACAAGGATAGCGTTCTCCACTAGAGAGGGTGATGTGGTCATGCGCAAGGATAAGGTCTTCAAGGACGTACCACCACAAACGGGCGGTTTTATCGGGAAACGCGGTGGTGACATAAATGGCGATGGGGACGTTGAGTTTTTGTATGATGGGATAGGCGTGGGTAAAATTATCTTTGTACCCATCATCAAGGGTTAAGACGATTTTTTTGGTCGTTTTTTCCCCCGTGACCAACAGGGTGTGCAACTGATCCAAGGAGATAAACTCATACCCCAAAGCGCGCAGTTGGAGGATAAAGTGTTCTAAAAAGGTGGGAGAGACTTTCAGGTTCTCATTGGGAGAGAGCTTATGGGGTTCCAAGGGGTAGACCCGATGGAGCATAAAGATAGTGGCAACCCCCGAAAAATAGCGGTAAATCCAGGGAATGGTGCTAATCCATCGGAGGAGGTGACCTTTGAGGTTCATGCGGGGTGAAATTGCTGTTTCCATCGTTCAATATTCTCCAAAGGTAGCGTAAGGGTGGTCTCCCAGCTGCTGGTAATACGGTGGGCTAAGTGCTTAGGAATATCGTTGCGCGCCAAAATGGGAAGTTGGGTGTTTTTGGAAATCTCAACGGAGCGGTTATCAATGGCGATAATGAGGCTTCGGTGGCGTTTTTGCAGTGCGCGAATCCCTGCGTGTAGGCGTGTTCCGACGAAATCAAGGGATGCTTCCCGATCCAACAATCGATCGTACGCGTCCAAATCGGCTTCAATGACCGTAATCGTTTCAGTATTTTTTAAGGAACGAAAATAGGCATAATCGCCCGTCCCTTGCACCCAAAAATAGAGGGTTTTATAGTGGGCTAAAAGGGTATCGATGAGGTGCTGATCCATCGCGCGATCCATGTTGTAGTCGGTGAGGGTAAAGATCACGGTATCGGATTTTTCGTGAGGGATCAAAGCGCAATGGTCAGGGGTGAGCTGCCACATGGTGGGGCATCCGGTGGTGATGACATTGGTAAATCCCATCTCCGTGAGTTTGGTATGGGTATACTCATCCCGCACCGAGTGGAGCAAGTTTGAATGTAGGAGTTTGGAAAAAAGGTAACGGGTATAAGCATTGGGCTTTTTTTGGTACTGCCACCATCCTACCCCCATCAAGAGAATGTCACGGACGTGGAGGGTATCAATGAGATTGACTTTCCACTGATTGTAGCGATTCATGTTGGACGAGAGGAGATTGGTTCCTCCGATAAAGGCGTATTGGGAACGGTGGATAATATTGTAAGAGACACGTCCCATTTTTTCATGGGTGGGGATGGTAAGCTTGTGATGGAGGGGAAACATTTGGGTTAATTCCCGTCGTACGCTATCCATGATGATGTAGTCCCCCAAATTGTCGGTACAAACGGTGGTGTCTAAGAGGGCAAGTTTCATTTAAATCCTTTGAACAGAGTATAAAAAAGTAATGATTTGGTTTTTTGGTAAAAAACCTCACGGGTTTGTGGGGTAAACAGATCAAAAAGATACGATGCCATTATATACGAAAATAGGGTCGCAAACGCTACCCCAATGACCCCATAGAGGGGGATCAAGATAAAATTTAAGAGTACATTGACCGCGGCACCGCTGAGATTGCGATACAACGCAAGGGAGGCGAGTTTTTCGTTGACGTACCATTTGCCACTGATAATGCTCATGCTAATAAACACCCCCGTCCAAATATGGATCATTAAAATCGTCCCGCTTTGATAATAGGCGTTGCCATAGAGGAGATGGATCATCCAATCGGAGAGAAAAGTCATCATGAGGGCAACGGCAATGGAGAGCCAAATGGTAAAATCATAAAGCTTTTGGAGCCGTTGCTGGTACAACGCCATGCTGTGGGTTTTAGCATTGACAATGGCAGGAAACAAGGATGTGGCCAAAACACCGGGGATAAAATACCACGCTTCGCTGATCCGCACCGCTGCGGCGTATTGCCCTACGGCATTGGCACTCATCATCTCTTTGATCATCACTTGGTCGATTCGCATATAAAACGATATGACCATACTGCTAAGGATATAGGGCCAGCTTTCGTGCAATAAGGTTTTAGCCAACGTAGGATCAAAACGCCAATCCTTTAACGAAAGTCGGGTATAAAAGTAAAAATAGCCATATCCCAATGCGATGATGAGACTGTCAAAAACAATAAGCCACGCAAAAAAGATCAAAGGTGAATGGGTGAGGATAAACACAATTTTTAACACCGAGGAGATAGAAAGGCTGATGCTACTGGAATAGACGACGTATTTACTCAAAATTTTGGATTGAAAATAAAAATCAACCACATTAAAACTTTGGATAATGGTGGCAAAAGAGATGACAAAAATAAGAAGCGTGCTAGCATGGTCATTGGAGGTAAACAGCAAAGCAATGGCAAGCAGTGGGAGAATGAGAAGGCTCCCCCCCACTTTCATCCAAAAAGTAGTCCCCATAAGAACATCGCGCTGTTGGGGATGGTTAACCAGCTCACGGATCACAATCCCCTCAAGTCCCAATGCAGCAATGGCACCAAACAGCCCCACAAAACTTTGGGCGTAATTAAGCAGTCCATACTCCGAAGGTCCCAAATAGCGCGCCACCCAGATCCCCACCCACAGGCTAATCATCATTCGGATGATTTTTTCCCCAAAAACCCACAAGGTATTGGCTCCGTAGCGACGAAAACCGGTGTGGTTAAAAAGGGTCGTAAGGCGTTGTCTCATTGTCGTTGAAAATCATCGTCAATGCGGATAATGTCATCTTCACCCGTGTATTCACCCACTTGGACTTCGATAAGGATCAAATCAATTTTTCCCATATTTTCCAATCGATGAATCTCCCCCATTTTGATATACGTGGATTCATTGGGACGGATCAAAAAGGTCTTCTCCCCAACGGTGACCGTTGCGGTACCACTCACCACAATCCAGTGTTCATTACGGTGAAAATGTTTTTGGAGGGAGAGCCGTTTGCCTGAATGGACGACGATTCGCTTGATTTTATACCCAGGGGTGTCTTCAAGGACGCTATACACTCCCCACGGTCGGTGGGCGGTGAGATGGATATTGGAAAGATGGGAACCCCGTTTTTTGAGTTCGTTGACCACCTCTTTGACGTGTTGGGAGGAACCTTTTTTGGAGATCAGAAGGGCATCTTCGGTATCAATAATGAGCAAATCATCCACATTGACCGTTGCCACGGTTCGGTGTGAGAGGAGCAGATTGTTATGAGAATGGATACTAATATGGTGGTCATTTTGGGTATTGCCCTGTGCATCTTTGGGGAGTTCTTCATACAACGCATCAAAACTGCCCAAATCGCTCCACCCCATGTCGCTGGGGATGACGCGGACGCAATCACTTTTTTCCATGACCGCATAGTCGATACTCTCTTCGGGGATAGAGGCCATATCGTCGTAGCCGATACGGATAATCCCCTCTTTGGAAGCGTTGTCGTAGGCAATCTGGGATGCAGTATAGATGTCAGGGGCGTAGCGTTGGAGTTCGTCTAAAAAAAGACCTGCTTTAAAACAAAACATCCCACTGTTCCAATAGTAATTGCCTTGCGCCACATAGTGCTGTGCTGTTACTAAGTCAGGTTTTTCGGTAAACGATTTGACCTCTAGTCCCTGAGCTTCAATGTACCCAAATCCAGTTTCAGGGGAATTTGGGGTGATTCCAAAGGTGACCAGATGGTTTAAGGAAGCCTGCTCCATCGCCTGCTTTAAGACCAAAAGATACGCCGCTTCGTCTTTAATGAGGTGATCAGAGGGGGTGACCAATACGATCTCTTCGGGGGGAAGTGCCATACACGCTAAGGCAATCGCCGGTGCGGTATTGCGCCCAAGGGGTTCGAGGAGAAAATGGTTTTTCGTACTTTTCATCGCCGTGAGTTGATCGACTGCCAAAAAATATTGTTCGGCATTGGAGACAATCATTTGGGCGTTGCACATACTTTGATTGCGTTCTACGGTGAGTTGAAAGAGCGATTTTTCCTCAAATAAGGGGACAAATTGTTTGGGCATCAACGTTCGACTAATGGGCCATAAGCGGGTACCACTCCCGCCACAAAGGATAATATTGGTCATTGTGCGCAGTACCATTCGTACATTTTACGAATCCCTTCGTGCAGTTCAACGGTGTGTTTCCACCCAAGGGCGTGAAGTTTAGAAGGGTCAGTGAGTTTACGCATTGTCCCATCGGGTTTGTCGGCATTAAAATACAATTCCCCCTTAAAGCCCACAATCTCACGGATCGTATGCGCCAAATCGTGGATACTAATTTCTATGCCCGTCCCAATATTGATATGGGTATTACGAATCTCGGTGGTGGTGTGATAGGTATCACTGAAATTGCGATTTTCCATCAAAAAGACACACGCATCGGCCATGTCCTCAGACCAGAGAAATTCGCGCATGGGCTTACCACTCCCCCATATTTCGACACGTTCACTACTGACCCCAAATCCTTTGAGGTACCCCAATGCCGTTTCACGATTATCCAATTGCAAATCCTCTAAGACGGCTTGGGTATTGCCCTCATGGAGGAGTTTTGCCAAATGAATTTTACGGATCATGGCAGGAAGTACGTGCGATTTTTCCAAATCAAAATTGTCATTAGGTCCATAGAGGTTGGTGGGCATAACGCTAATAAAATTGGTGCCGTATTGGAGATTGTAACTCTCGCACATTTTGATCCCCGCAATTTTGGCAATGGCGTAGGGTTCATTGGTGTATTCCAACGTATCGGTGAGGAGGTACTCCTCTTTCATGGGTTGAGGGCAATTTTTGGGATAAATACACGTTGAACCCAAAAAGAGCAGTTTTTTGACCTTATGTTTATAGCTAATGTCAATGAGATTATTTTGAATCACCAAATTGCTGAAAATAAATTCAGCCCGATAGGTGTTGTTGGCAATAATCCCTCCTACCTTAGCAGCAGCAAAGAAAACATAATCGGGTTTAAAGGTTTCAAAGAAAAATTCAACGTTTTGTTGTTTGGTCAAATCAAGGGGGTAGTAATGCGCCCCCTCAACAAACACTTCCCGTTTGTTGTAATTAGCAATAATATTGGTATAGCCTCTTTTGAGAAGATTTTTGATAATGGCACTCCCTACAAGACCTGTCCCTCCCGCTACGAAAATGGTGCTGTTTCTGTCCATGCTACGTTCCTTGTTTCTTATTTTAGGTTGAAATACTTTACGGTATTATAACCAGCTTCTCATAGCCGGAGGGATTTTTGGACTGAAAATTCCACGCGTCACGACACATGGTCTCTAAGTTACGATGCGCACTCCATCCCAAAATTTCTTTGGCAAGGGTAGGGTCGGCATAACACGTGGCAATGTCCCCCTCCCGTCGGGGGGAAAGGGTATAGGGGATGGTTTGTTTGCTTGCGTGTTCAAAGGCATGAATGACTTCCAATACGCTGTAACCTACCCCTGTTCCTAAATTGATCGCGGTGCATTGAGGAGTGGTGAGGGCTTCTAAGGCTTTGATATGCCCTTGGGCTAAATCGACTACGTGGATATAATCGCGCACCCCTGTCCCATCGGGGGTGGGATAATCACCGCCAAAGACCAATACGTGTTCGCGTTGTTTGGCGGCTACTTGGGCGACAAAAGGGAGCAAATTATTGGGAAATCCTTGCGGATCTTCGCCGATGAGACCACTCTCATGCGCCCCAATGGGGTTAAAATAGCGCAAGAGGAGGATATGCCACGTGGGATCGGCGTGATACACATCGCGCAGGATCTCTTCGATGAAGAGTTTGGTCTTCCCATAAGGATTTGTGGTACGAAGGGGGTGGATTTCATTGATGGGGAGATAATCGGGTGTACCATAGACGGTGGCGGAGGAACTAAAGACCAAATGCTTGATCCCATTCGTTTGCATGGCACGCAGTAGGCACAAGGTCCCTTGGACATTATTGTCATAATACTCTAGGGGTTGCTCAACCGATTCCCCAACGGCTTTAAGCCCCGCAAAATGGATCACCGCATCGCACCCTTCAAGGGCATGGGTGAGGATAGATTCATCTCGAATATCCCCTTCAATGAGGGTGATTTTTTTCCCCGTTAGGATTTCCACGCGGGCAATGGCTTCGTGGGAACTGTTGGAAAAATTATCGTAAACGACTACCTCATACCCTGTAGTCAAAAGTTCAACGCACGTATGGGAACCAATGTATCCCGCCCCTCCTGTGACAAAAATGGTCATGACGGTTCCCTTGTGTGGTGTGATTTGCGAACCGCATTACGTCGTCGAAGGCGTTGATCAAAGAGGTTGAGAAACACAAAAAAGAAGGTGATAAACGAGATAAGGGCAAATCCATCCTCGTGTGTTTGACATTGAAACCCAATGAGGGAAAATCCAAGCTGAAGGGAGACTAAGAGGAGTACACTCAACCGGACATCCCTTTTAATCTTATACAGAAAATGGTGAAAGTGGTTTTTATCGGCTGCAAAAATCGATTTTCCCCGTTGAATACGACGGGTCATGACCACAAACGTATCCAACAAGGGGATGGCTACGATAAATAATACCGCAGTAGGAGAGACGTAATGCAGTGATTGTATGGACAAAATAGAGATCACAAACCCCAGCGTCAAAGAGCCACTGTCCCCCATGAAAATTTTAGCAGGGTGCCAATTGAAGAGTAAAAAAATACCTACTGCCACCATAAAGGATGAGGACAAGGTGATCATAAAAAGGTCATGGTGCAATAATCCAAGGGTTAAAAACGTCCCTAAAATAACCATCGCAATACTGCCAGCTAGACCATCCAAACCATCAATGAGGTTAAGGGCATTGGTGAGTCCCGAAATAGCAAAGAGGGTAAAGGGGAAAATAAATACCCACGGGAGATAGGCTTTATGCCCAAAATAGTGTCCCAAAGAATCAATTTGAACCCCATCTTGATAGAGCAAAATGATCGCCAAAGCAATAATCATAAATTTGACTTTGGGGGCGGCATTGTATTTATCATCAAAAAGCCCGACCAAAAAAACAAATAAAATGGCAAGATGGAGATACGCATAGTGGATTAGGTAGGTCCAATTGAACAGCGTATGGCTTATGGCAACGGAGAGAAAAATAGCGACCCCCGCAATACGGGGGGTCGTTTCATTATGGATACTCCTGTCATTGGGTATATCCACAAGCCCAAAAACGTGCGCGTAACGGATCAGCAAAAGATGCAACACGAGGGCAATAACGGCGATAAAAGTTACTATAATCCAATTCATGGCACAAATAATAGTGAATAGGAAGTAAAGGGAGTATTAAAAAGGTTTTTTACGCGGTTAATTCTCCCCTTTTGAGCCACATCCGTGTATAAGCAACCCTTTGTTATACTGTCATTTACCTAAAATGAACGAGTAATTAACCCAATGGATAACATTCGCAACTTTTCAATCATCGCCCATATCGACCACGGTAAAAGTACCCTAGCTGACCGTATTATTCAAGAGTGTGGTGCCGTGAGTGACCGTGAACTAAGCAAACAAATGATGGACACCATGGACATCGAACAAGAGCGTGGCATTACGATCAAAGCCCAAAGTGTCCGTTTGGACTATGTCAAAGAGGGGAAACATTATGTTCTTAATCTGATCGACACTCCGGGCCACGTTGATTTTAGCTATGAGGTCTCCAAGTCACTTGCCTCTTCGGATGGTGCATTGCTCATCGTCGATGCAGCGCAAGGGGTCGAAGCCCAAACCATCGCCAATGTCTACATGGCAATGGAAAACAATCTCACCCTTATTCCTGTCATCAATAAAATCGACCTTCCCGCTGCTGAACCTGAACGGGTCGCTGAAGAGATTGAGACGACCATCGGGATTGATGCGACCGATGCGATTATGATTTCCGCCAAGACCGGAGTAGGTATCCGAACGCTGATTGATGCGATTGTAGACCGTATCCCCGCCCCCGTGGGGGATCCCAGTGCGACGACCAAAGCGATTATTTATGATTCGTGGTTTGATACGTATCAAGGGGCGATGGCGTTGGTGCGGGTCTTTGATGGGGAGATTAAAATGGGTCAGATGGTCAAACTGATGCACAATGATGACAATCATCAAGTATTGGAACTGATGTATCCCCATCCCTTGCGTCGTCAAAAAACCCAAAGCATTAAAAGCGGTGAAATTGGTATCGTGATTTTGGGGGTCAAAGAGGTAGGGACGATTCGTGTGGGCGATACGATCACCGATGCGCGGAATCCCACGCGTGAACCTGTGGGGGAATATGCTCCGGCGAAACCGTTTGTGTTTGCGGGACTTTATCCCATCGATACCGATGAATTTGAATCGGTACGGGACGCTCTTGATAAACTTAAACTAAATGATAGCAGTCTTAGTTATGAGCCTGAAACTTCGATTGCTCTTGGGTTTGGCTTCCGTGTGGGATTTTTGGGGATGTTGCACATGGAGGTGGTCAAAGAGCGTCTTGAACGGGAGTTTAATCTCGATCTTATCGCCACAGCACCTTCGGTTATCTATAAAGTCTATAAAACGGATGGGACGATGATCGAAGTGCAAAACCCCAGTGAATTGCCCGAACCGCAACACATCGACAAAATCGAAGAACCCTACGTTCGTGCGACCGTGATTGTTCCTAGTGATTATTTGGGGAATGTGATCACCCTTTTGACCACCAAACGGGGGATGCAAGAGAAGATGGAATATCTTAACGAAACACGGGTGATGCTCATCTACGTCATGCCAATGAATGAAATCGTCGTTGATTTTTACGACAAACTCAAATCGACCTCCAAAGGGTACGCCAGTTTCGATTACGATCCCATTGAATTTCGCCAAGGGGATTTGGTCAAACTTGATGTCCGTGTGGCAGGCGAAGTGGTCGATGCCCTAAGCGTCATCGTCCCTCGCACCTCTGCGGATATGCGCGGACGGGCATTGGTGACCAACATGAAAGAGATTGTCCCCCGTCAGCTTTTTGAAGTCGCCATCCAAGCCTCCATCGGAAACCGTGTTATCGCCCGTGAGACGGTCAAATCGATGGGGAAAAATGTCACTGCCAAATGTTACGGGGGAGATATTTCCCGTAAACGTAAACTCCTCGATAAACAAAAAGAGGGGAAAAAGCGGATGAAAGCGATCGGGAAAGTTCAGCTTCCCCAAGAAGCCTTTATGTCTGTCCTTAAAATGGATTAATATGCGGTGTATGCTATGCGAGAGCTTTAGCCTCTTTCATATCTGCCCCTCGTGTCAACGCCTCCATCTCACCCCTCAATGGCATCATCGAACGATTTTAGGTTCCCTTCCCGTCTACTCGTTTTACCCTTACAGTGATATTGAACCGCTACTGCTCACCAAGCATACCGATGTGGGTTACTACCTCTACTCGATTTTGGCGAAAAATTCGTTCAAAATGTTTGCCCAAACGTGGCGATATGCGCAGCGTGTCGCCTCTGTGGGGGTCGATGACCGTGCCAAAAAAGGGTATTCCCATACGGCGATTTTAAATCATGCCCTTCGTTCCCCTACCATTACCCCCCGGTATGGCAAACTACGTGCTTCACATCCCTATACCTATGCGGGGAAAAGTGTCCAAGAACGGTTGCTGAATCCCAGAAAATTTATTTATCAACCCTTTAAAGAGGATGAGGTGATCTTAGTCGATGATATTGTGACCACTGGCTCCACCCTTACTGAAGCCGTTGAGACCTTGGCGCAACACCGCAAAAAAGTGATCTTGTGCCTGACGTTGAGCGATGCGGAGAATAAATAGAACATTGTGCTATACTTTGTACAATGATTACAGGAGAGACGATGGAAGCCCAAACTTACAGTTATACACGACAACATTTGGCACAAGTAATGGTACAAGTGAATGATAATCATGCCCCCGTAGTGGTGACCAGTCAACGGGGAAAGCCTGTGGTGATTATGTCTTTGGATGATTATCACGCCCTTGAAGAGAGTGCGTACCTTTTACGCCATCCCAAAGGGGCGCAGCGATTGATGGATGCGGTACAAGAACTCAAAAATGGGAGCGGAGAGATTCACGCGTTGCTTGCATGACCATTAAGTTTTCTACCTACGGATGGGAAGATTATCTCTACTGGCAAAGTACGGATAAAACGGTATTAAAGCGGATTAACAAACTCATTGCAGAGATTCAACGCGACCCTTTTGAAGGGATTGGCAAGCCTAAACCGCTTAAGCATCAACTCTCAGGCTTTTGGTCACGTCGGATAGATGAGCGTCACCGATTGGTTTACGCTATGGAGAATGAAACCCTTTTGATCGCACAGTGTCGGGATCATTATTAGTCAAGGAGAAGCATTATGTTTGAACCAATCTTATACCATAAACGTCATTAAAATTTTATACCAAAATCAAGTATAATACTAAAAGACGACAAGGAGTCAATATGACAACAATGGTAGGTATTAGAGAGTTTGCGAGAAATATTGATATGTTGCAAAAATATGATTATGTAGATATTGAAGATAAAAAAACACACGAATACAAGGGACTTTTTCTCTCTCCGTACTATGCCAAAGAGTTTAAAGAATATTTGGAACAAAAGTCTAAAAAAAAGAAAGAAGAGAAATTATCGAGACTCAAAGCGTATGCTGGAAAAGGGAACATTGATGAAAAATACGACCATCTTTCTCTTACGAAACTACAAGAATTGATCTCTTTGGAAAAACTCCATGGATAAAAAAATATTTCTTGATACCAACATCGTCGCTGATATTATCGATGCCAAAAGAGCCAATCACACACAAGCCCTAAAAGTGATGGAAAAACTGATTGAGGATGACATTTGTGTTTACATCAGTGAAGATATTCTCACGACCTTATTTTACATCTCAAAAAGTAAAGCACAGACGCTGGAATTTTTCAAAAATGTTATTTTGGTGGATTGGGAGATTGTGAATTTTGGCAAAAGTACACTTCAAGAGGGGATAGATATAGCCTTGCAAGAGGGGGTGGATTTGGAAGATACCTTGCAGTGTCTTTGCGCAAAACACAACAGATGTGAAACGATCCTTACCAATGACAGCAAATTTTATGATTGCGGTTTGACTCTTATGGGTATAGAACAGTTTTTAGGCGAATAGATTTACTTTTAGACCCTGAATCGAGTTCAGGGTGACAATCTTGTAGTGTCAAAAGGGACAGGGGTTAAATCTGACTGAAAGAGTACACTGCTGTGACTTCCTTGAGGGGAAAGCACCAGTTGCAGGTGCGAATGCAGATGGATAAAGGGTTGGGTGAGGTGATAGTGCTGTTTTAACAGGGTTGGGTTGGTCTGGGCGTGGGTGAGATCAACGTTGATCTTGGTACGGTTAAAATCGCTGTTAAGGGTGGTGGTCACTTCTCCTTGTAGTACGGCGGGTAAGGAGGCAAGGGCTAACACTTTTCCCGCATCGGCGTGTTTTATCGTAAGGTGCGCATAGACGGGTTTAAGTCGGTGAAAAGATACCCAGGCTAATGCTACGCCCTGAGCGATATGGGCGGTTCCATGAAGCGCGAGTTGATGCGATGATCCCTCCAGTCTGAGGTGCGCTTGAACGGGCGTTTTAAGGGGATAGTGAACCAATTGCTCCACAATCCCTAACTCATCAAGGGTCACGCTCAGATCACCGTGGAGACGAAAGGGGTGAATTTTCCCCTGATTATCCGCTAAGAGTGACCAGAGGCTAAAACTTTTATTATCGTCTGCGTCCATGGGCGAGGAGTTAAACGTATGGGTCGTGGCGTGAAGTCTCCCCAAAATCTGAAAATCACGGGTATTGATACCACTAATCCCTAGGTGACCATTGAGTACCGTGTCGCTAGAGTGGGTATGGTGGAGTGCTTCCATGATGGGTTGATAGGGGAGATTATGGAGCGTCACGTTGCAATCACGCAGATGGTTCCACTGGAGTGTAGCGTGATAGGTGGCGTTTCCCTCAAAAAGCGATGCTCTCCCCGTGACGATAAGTTGCGGGGCATTTCCCTCCACTTTTCCCGTGATACTTAGGGGAAGAGGGGTGGTATTGATCCCCTGATGGGGGGAGAGATGGGTCACATACTGGGCTTCAAGGGTGGGGGGAACGAGGTGATAGTTACCCCACAATGTGAGGGTATTGGGGGTGTGGTCATCCACGCTAAGGGTAAAATGGCTGGGGGTAAGGGTAAAAGTTTTGACGCGAAAGGGGTGATGGAGTTTTTGGGTCAAGGTTTTTTGGATCGTTGGGACGACAAGATCATTCCCCTTTTGGGTAAAGAGGAGACCATACAGACCAAGCAACCCCATAAAAACGGCAAAGACAAACGCGATACGGAGTTTATCCCGTCGGCTTAGCGGGTGATGAAGAGTATCCATGGGGTTCCTATGAGTACAAAAATAGCGAAATTTAACGCGGTGACTACCCCCCCATAGAGGTAAATTTCACGGGCAGTGAGGTAACCGGAACTCAGATAGATGGCATTGGCTGAAGAGCCTTGGGGGGTGATCATCGCATTAAAATTGGTCGCAAAGAGCAACATCATCGCCATAAGCTCCTTGGGAACCCCTGCGTGAATCGCGACGGTGAGAAAAAGCCCAAATAAGGCAATCAGATGCGCGCTTTGGGAGACGAAAAAATAGTGAATGAGGACATAGATCAACGTCAAAAGGAGATACACTTCACCCCACGACATCCCCACCAAATAGCTACTGGCATGATGGGCAATCGCCTCCATAAAGCCCAATTGTCCCAACTGCGTACTCATGGCAAACAAAATCGCAAACCATATCAGGGTACTTAATGCCTCCCCTTGGTGTTTGAAATCCTCTACTTTAAAGATTCTAAAGAGCATCAAAATCGCCAATCCCCCAAATGCAACCGCTGTTTTATCGATGGGAAACACGCCCGATAGTGACCACAAGATAAGCATCCCCACAAAAACCCCTGCCGTAATCCACTCATTGCGAGCCATGGAACCCATGGTTGATAACGCATCTACCGCCATTTGGGGGGCGTGTGGGGTTGCGGTGAGTTCAGGAGAAAAAATACGGTACAGTACGTAGGGAAGGGTGATAAATGCTACCGCAGTGGGGAGAATGGAAGCCAAAAGCCACGAAAAAAAGGTGATCTCAATCCCCATGGTCTGGGCGATATGCACCCCGATGGGATTGACCGCCATGGCGGTGAGCCAAAGCCCTGAGGAGAGGGTAAGTCCTGCCATGGAGGTCATCATGAGATACGCTCCCGCACGACGCGCGGTGCCATCGGCGACTTTGGAACCGCAATCGTACGCCAATCCGTACGCAATGGGGTACAAAACGCCTGAACGGGCGGTATTGCTAGGAAATGCGGGGGCAATGAGCATATCGGTTGCGATAAGACTGTACCCTAATCCCAGCGTCGAGTGACCAAAATGGCGGATGATGTGCAGTGAGAGTCGTTTGCCCAATCCTGAGGTATGCACCGCATGGGAGACCAAAAATGCTGCGACGATAAGGAGGATAAAACTCTCCGAAAATCCCGCATACGCCTCTTTGGGATCCATTACCCCACTGAAGACCGCTACGGTCATCGCAAGGATGGAGGCGGTGATAATGGGGAGAAGATTGAGTAAAATCGACACAATGGCGATGATAAAAATGGTAAATAAGATCCACGCTTGAGGGGTAATGTCCAAAGGGGGTGGGGTAAAAAAGAGCAACACGGCTAACATGACCAAACCAAGGGTGGAAAAAAGGGGTTTTTTCATAAAGTTTCTTTTTGTTTCCTTGCTCATGATTAACAAAACAACCAATCAAAAACACCATTGTTTTTCATACGCTCTATTTCCGGTAAATTACAATCTAAATGGGTATTTTGCCAATCTGACAAATCCCCAGTTGGACAATCTTTAATTAATCGTTGCCCAATTTTTTCAAATTGTGGCATTCCAAAGAAATCTTTTAAGGCTTCACTCTCTTCGTGGTTTACTCCAAGTAAAAATACACGATTTGCATATTCAGGAGGAACTATAGCATTCAGCATCCTTTTTCTACTTTCAAAAGTTGAAGAAGAACCTTCGCTATCATCAAAATCGATAAGGAGTAAAATATTACACTCAGGATTTTTGACAAGATGTAAATTCTTTTCAAGTGCATCAAAAACTTTTTTCCATCCACCACATGGATTTTTAATATCCATGACATCATATTTGACATTTGGGAGAATTTTTACTCCATTCACAATACTTCTATAAGGCTTGTCTTCTAAAAAAACAACCAAATGCTTTTTATAGCGGTTAACCCCCATTATCTATCCAATTCATCATTATCAAAAGCATCAACTACTGTTTCACTGTCATACGACATATTTTCCAATACTTCTACTCTTGTTGGAGACAAATGAGATGATCTACTGACAACAAATATATTATGATCTGAAAAATTATTCACAACACGCTCGTTATGAGAAGTCATAATCAATTGACCTTTGCTTCCTAAAGCTTCAAATGATTTTCTAGAAGCCGTAATAAAATGATTTAATTCTTTTAATCCAACAAAATTATCAGGCTCATCCCACAAACACAATATAGTAGGATTATTTATATGAGCAGCGATTACTGTAGCCCCTAAAAAGAATATTTTTTCTCCATCCGATAACTGAGAGAAATCTACTTGAAAATTTATATTATTATCTTCAAAAGTAAACTTCAGCTCTTTATCATCTCGCCCTAAAACTTCAAATTTAAACACTTTTAGATCTTGCATTCGAAACTTAAGAAAATCAAATATTGTTATGTATAAACTAGGGTTTGATGATAGCAACCATCTTGCCCAATCAATAATATTTTCACCCCCTCGCAATATGGTTGCACTTTCAGCTTTAGATAAGTCATTAAAACGCCTCGGAAAAGGTGATAAAATAATTATATTTTTAAGCCAATCCCTAAAAATAGCCAAAGGCTCATCATCTGATCTTACAGAAACAAGAGGAAGTCCTATATGATGCCAATCCAATGAAAAATTTGAGGAGTCATTGACGGATGCTTGTCCACCATTACGTTGAAAAATAGCTTTATTATTCGAAAATAAACTTTCATTTTTTATTCTTGGGTGTGTAAAGCCAGTAGGAAATTCAATAGATAGCTTATAACTAAAGTTTTTCTTTTCAATCACCACATCCAATTCAAAATCAATTGGGAGATGCGTATTGTTATGATTAAAACTTGCTTCATTAATTAAATCTTTTAACGCAGTAACACCCCTGCCAACTTGTTGAAAAATTTCTATTACATCAAAAATTGTTGTTTTTCCTGAGCCATTTTTGCCTAGTAAAAAAACTGAATTCAAACTATCAAGCTTCAATTCGAAATTTTGTAAACATTTAAAATTATGAGCATAAAGTCTTTTAAGCATTTTTGATTCATTCCCTTGTTGGATAAATTTAATTGGCGTAGTTGTATTATAGCATTGAATGGGGGTGTTTTTATACTTTATAACAATAGACTAAACTATTCTTAGTAAAAATAGTCATATAGCTCTTGACAATAGGTGGCTCAATGGTTTATAATGACGTTGGATTTCAACAAAGGAGCTTTGAACGATTATGTCAACTGAGATAAACGAAGAACAAATAGAATCAGAAGAGGTGGTTCCTACCGAAGAACCATGTAGCGAACCTGAAGTAAAAAGTGAATTGGAGATCGTTGGCGAAGAGTTAGCCGCCCTCAAAGATAAATACGCTCGCGTACATGCCGATTTCGACAATATCAAAAAACGTCTTGAGCGGGAAAAATACAGCGCATTGGAGTACGCAAACGAAAAATTTGCCAAAGATTTGATTCCTGTGGTCGATTCCCTCTCGATGGCGATTGGGGCAAGTGCGAGTGAAGCGGAAGTTGCCGTGTTGTTGGAAAAACTCAAAGAGGGTGTGGAATTGACCATGAAACAGCTTCTAAGCGTTTTGGAAAAACACGGGGTCACCCCTGTGGATGAAGCTGAACCTTTTGATCCCAATATTCACAATGCGGTGCAAAAAGTGGACAGCGAAGAACACGAAAGTGGTGCTATTGTCACGACGTTCCAAAAAGGGTTTCGATACAAAGAGCGAACATTACGCGATGCAATGGTTGTTATAGCGAATTAACGTGTTCTGTCACCCTGAGCTTGACTCAGGGTCTAAGAAAAGAGATGCCGTATCAAGTATGGCATGACGAGACTTTTCCCGCCTTCGCGGGGATGACGAAAAAAAGAAAAAACAAAAACAAGGAAATAAAATGTCAAAAGTAATTGGAATCGATTTAGGAACTACCAACTCATGTGTTGCGGTGTATGAAGGGGGCGAAGCAAAAATCATCCCCAATAAAGAGGGAAAAAACACCACGCCATCGGTTGTAGCGTTTACCGACAAAGGGGAAATTCTCGTCGGTGATCCGGCAAAACGTCAAGCAATCACCAACCCTGATAAAACGATCTATTCGGTCAAACGTATCATGGGTCTTATGATGAACGAAGAAAAAGCCAAAGAGGCACACGACAAAGTTACCTACAAAATCGTCGATAAAAACGGTATGGCAGCGGTTGATGTGGCGGGTAAAGTCTACACGCCTCAAGAAATTTCGGCAAAAATCCTCTCAAAACTCAAAGCAGATGCAGAGTCGTACTTGGGTCAAGCGGTCACCGATGCGGTTATCACGGTTCCCGCGTACTTCAATGACGCGCAACGTAAAGCGACCAAAGAGGCGGGAACCATCGCAGGTCTTAACGTCCTTCGTATCATCAATGAGCCTACCGCGTCTGCATTGGCGTACGGTTTGGATTCCAAAGGGGATGAAAAAGTTCTCGTGTACGATCTAGGGGGCGGAACATTCGACGTTACGGTTCTTGAGATTAGCGAGGGGACCTTTGAAGTTCTTTCAACCGATGGTAATGCGTTCTTGGGTGGGGATGATTTTGATAACAAAATCGTTGACTTTCTTGCTAGTGAATTTAAATCCGACCACGGCATTGATCTCAAAGCGGACAAAATGGCACTTCAACGTCTTAAAGACGCGGCAGAAAACGCCAAAAAAGAGCTTTCCAGTGCGGAAGAGACCGAGATTAATCTTCCCTTTATCACCGCCGATGCGACCGGTCCTAAACACTTGGTTGTTAAATTGACCCGTGCAAAATTCGAGGGGATGATCGATACGTTGGTCAAAGAGACCATCTCTCACATCAAAACCGCGATGAAAGATGCGGGGATGAAAAACAGCGAGATCAACGAAGTGATCATGGTCGGAGGATCCACGCGTCTTCCTATCGCCCAAAAAATGGTCTCTGATGAGTTCAGTGGTAAAACCTTGAACAAAGGGGTTAATCCGGATGAAGTCGTCGCTGCGGGTGCTGCGATCCAAGGGGGCGTTTTACGCGGCGATGTTAAAGACGTACTTCTTCTCGATGTTACGCCATTGTCTTTGGGGATCGAAACCCTTGGCGGTGTAGCGACCAAAATCATCGAAAAAGGGACGACGATTCCGGTCAAAAAATCGCAAGTGTTCTCCACTGCTGAAGATAACCAACCCGCAGTAAGCATCAGCGTTGTCCAAGGTGAGCGTGAGTTTGCCCGTGATAATAAATCCCTTGGATTATTTGAATTGACAGGTATCCCCGCTGCACGCCGTGGAGTTCCTCAAATCGAAGTGACCTTTGACATCGATGCCAATGGTATCCTAACGGTTAGCTCGACGGATAAAGGGACCGGTAAATCCCAATCGATCACGATTTCTGGAAGCTCAGGATTAAGCGAAGAAGAGATCAACAAAATGGTGCAAGACGCTGAAAACCATAAAGCAGAAGATGCCAAACGCAAAGAGGTAGTCGAGCTTCGTAACCAAGCCGATGCCCTCTCCAGCCAAACCGAAAAAGCCCTTGAAGAGAATGGGGATAAAATCGATGCGAGTGAAAAAGCGGCGATCGAAAGCGCACTCAGTGAACTTAAAGCGGTGGTTAAAAACACCGATGCCACCAAAGAAGAACTTGAAGCCGCTACCAAAAAATTGGCAGATGCCAGCCATAAAATGGCAGAGCAAATGTACAAAAATGAAAGTAACGAAGGCTCTGCTTCATCCGCGAAAAAAGACGATGAC
>JAVHOQ010000003.1:0-26004 GCA_036170115.1 Sulfuricurvum sp. | reverse complement strand
ATCGAATCCCCGTATTGGTCATATTTTGCCCGTTTTTCTGTATCACTGAGAACTTCATACGCCGCATTAATCTCTTTGAATTTCTCTTCGGCTGCAGGATCTTTGTTGACATCAGGGTGGTATTGACGTGCTAATTTTCGATACGCTTTTTTGATTTCTGCGTCACTGGCTGAAGTGCTGATTTCGAGGGTAGTGTATAAACTTTTTGACATAATGAATCCTAATTTTGAGATAACTACTTTATTTGGTGAATATTATAGCACTATAGTTGAGTCAAAAGCAATCAAGGTTAAAAATAAGGTAGTACACTTTTTCTTCACGCTTGATACGCTACAATTTTGTTTTATTCACCCAAAAATTTTAAGATTAAAGGTATTTTTTTGCGTATTTATCCCTACACTGCCCTCGTACTCCTTTTGACATCGTCGGTTTTTTCAGAGCCACTCACATTTAACGAAGCCGTAACACATTTTATGCACCACAATTATGATCTGCAAATCGCGCGACAAGAAGCCAGTAAATCTCACGCCGATTTAACCACCGCCCAACGTCGCCCCAATCCTGTTCTCTCTGCTTCCTACGATTATGTCGATGTCAAACACCATTTTAAAGATACTTCTCCCGCTGCTGCGGCTTTGGCAACCGTCCATATCGACCACCCCATCGAACTGGGGGGAAAACGCAATCGTCGCATTGACGTAGCAACGCTAGGAATTGAGTATGCCAATAGTATGTTTGATGAAACCAAGCGAGAGCAATTGTTTGGATTGATTGATGCGTATTATCAAGTACAAGCCGATGGTGCCAATCTCCAAAATGCAACAGCCAATGCCAATGATTTTGACCATCTTCTTAAGATTGCCCACACCAAATATGACCATGGGTTCTTAAGTGCTTTAGATTTGGAAAAACTTCAATTGCAACAAATTGCGTACGAAAACGACGTTCATGCGACTGCTGCGACCCTTGCCGGTGACACAGAAGCCCTCTCCTTGCTACTGCAAATCCCCTCTATCACCCTCTCACCCCTTGTAGCACCGACATCGATGACCCAAACCGTGGAGGAGTTGATCACATACGCCCAAACGCATCGTGCGGATTGCAAAGCAGCAGAGACGAATCTTCACCTCTCCAAAGCTTCGGTCGAACTGGAAAAAGCCAATGCCATTCCCGATATAACCCTTGGGGTAGAGAGTGAGCAATACGCGCCTAATTATGCTGGTCCATTGCTTGGTATGAGTGCATCCTTCCCCTTGCCCGTATACGACCGCAATCAAGGGGGGATTCAACGCGCCCGCATTACCGCCCTTCAAGCGACCACGCAACGTGCCAAAGCATTAGCACAAGCGCAATCGGAAGTGAAACAGTCGTTTATTCAGTATCAATCTCAAATAGCGATTTTTAGTTCAATGCAACGGGGATTTACCTCTGCTAAAAATCTCAAGGAGAAACAAGAGAAGATATTTACCCTCAAAGGGATCTCCATTCTTGAGCTGTTGGATGCCCAAAAAAGTTATCGAGAATACCAAAAAAATCTTACGCAATCGCTTATCGATCTCCATATTGCCCAAGAACAGCTCAAACTCAGCGCAGGATTTTCCCTTACTGCAACACAATAATCTTTCTCCTGTTGGATAAACTACCCCTTTTGGGAGAGTTTTATCATTTTTTAACACAATTACTACGCTAAAATACTCCTCAGAGTTTATAAAAATGAGAGGAACCCTTGGATGTTTATAACCCGTTTTCCCGTAATTTTTGCCGTAATGTTCTCCTACGCTTTGGGTGGTGAATTAACCTTTCTCGATGCGGTTGATCGATTCTTATCCCATAATAATGATCTTAAAATAGCCCACTATGAAATTGATAAATCCAAAGCCGATTTACTGGGGGCGCAGCGTCGTCCGAATCCCATCCTTTATGGAAGTTACAGTTTTTTGGATGCGAAGCACCACTTTAAAGATCAATCCATTGCAAGTCCCGCATTTTTGGTTGCCCATCTGGAACACCTGATTGAATTGGGAGGAAAGCGTACGCAGCGGATCAAAACGGCAGATGAAGCGATACAGTACACCCAACTTCTGGTCGAAGAGAACAAACGCCAAGCCCTTTTGCTCTTAGTAAGCAGCTATTATCAAGTACAAGCGGATCAGGCTAATTATCGCAATGCCTTAAAAAATCGTCATGATTTTGAGAAGTTACTTACCATTGCGCAGGGTAAATTTGCCCATAAGTTGATTGATGATGTCGATTTAAAAGAGCTAACCCTTCAATGGATGAGTTACAACAAAGAGGTGGAAATAACGCAATCAACCCTTTTGACCGATACCCAAGCCCTTGCCATGTTGTTATCACTCAAAGCAGAAGAGATTTCCATCCCTGATATTTCGACCGATTTTCCCTTGATGGAGCGTTCTGTGGATCACCTGATTGATTATGCACAAACCCATCGAAGTGATTGTTTGGCAGCCATCCAAAATATTGTTGTTGCCAAAGCGTCTGTCGATCTTGAAAAAGCCAATGCCGTTCCCGATATTTCCCTAGGAATAGAGACAGAACACTATGCACCCAATTACACCAATCCCCTCCTTGGGGTGAGTGCTGCCATCCCTCTTCCACTCTACAATCGCAATCAAGGTGCCATTGAACGCGCCAAAGTAACGGTATTGCAAGCAACTGCCCAACAAACCAAAACCCTATCACAAGCAGCGATGGAGGTTCGACAAGCGTTTATTATGTACACCTCTCAAAAAAAGGTATACGCCTCAACTCAAGAGGAATTCAACACGATTCATCAGCTCAAAATGAAACATCATGAAATTTTTGAACACCATGGGATGTCTATTTTGGATTTATTGGACAATCTTCGTAGGCACCATGATTATCAAAAAAATGTCATTCAAGCGATGGTTGATCTCCATGTTGCACAAGAATACCTCAAACTTACGGCTGGATTTTCTCTAGCTCACCCCAAGGAGTAACCAATGTGTTGCCAAAATTCATCTAAACTTCACAATAGTTCTACTATACTTATAGCATCGTTTTTATCTGTATTTTTAAGGAACCAGACTGTGCGTATTACCCGATGTAGTCTTTTCACACTATTGCTCTTTTCTCTCCCCCTTTTGGGAGATACGTTGACCATTGATGGGGCGATTGAACAGTTCGTAGCGCACAACTATGATCTTAACATTGCTCGGCATGAAGCCCAAAAATCCCACGCCAATCTTATCACCGCCAAAGAGCGTCCCAACCCAACCCTTTTGGGATCCTACGAGTTTATGAACATTAATCAACATTTCAACGATACTGCACGGGGTTCCAATGGACAAGCTACCCTTATCCTCAGTCACCCTATTGAAACCGCTGGCAAACGAGATCGACGGATTGATTTGGCGAATCACTACATCAGTTACAATGGTTTGATGTTTGATGAGACCGTTCGGGAACAACTTTATACCCTTATTGATGCCTATTACACGGTGGTAAGTGACCAAACAACCTTTGAAATGGCAGACGAAAATGCCAAAGCCTACGACCATATTATCACCATTGCCAAAATCAAATTGGATCACGGATTCCTCTCTGCTATGGATTACCAAAAAATTCTTCTTCAAAAAAGCAGTTATACCCAAGAGGTGGAAAATAGCCATCTTGCCTTGATCCAAGATCAAGAAAAGCTTGCCACCTTATTGGCACTCCCCTCTTCAGAAGCCATGGTTTCGATCCCCTCAACGATTGAGGCTATCCCCCCCCTTGAAACCCTTGTTGCCAAAGTGACTGCCCGTCCCGATTGTAAAGCCGCCAAGGAAAATCTCGCCCTTGCCGATGCCTCACTGCGCCTTGAAAAAGCCAATGGTATCCCCAATATCAACATCGGTATGGAATACGCCAGTTTTGGCCCTTATTATGAACCACTTGCAGGTTTGAACTTTTCCGTACCCCTCCCTTTGTATGACCGAAACGAAGGGGATATTGAAAAAGCCCGTATTGGAACCCTTCAAGCGGTTCATATTTATGATAAAGCGACCCGTACTGCTCAGTCCGATCTACGACAAGCGTATGAAGCAACCCAATCACGACAAAGAATTTTCCACTCCATTCAAGAGGGATTTCAATCGGCTAAACGTCTCAAAGAGAACCATGAAAAAATATTTACCCTCAAGGGGATGTCCATCCTTGAGCTATTGGATGCCCAAAAAAGTTATCGTGATTACCAAAAAAACCTTATCCAAGCCACCATTGACCTTCATGTCAGTACCGCACAGTTGAAGCTTGCTTCCGGACAATTACTTACTACCTCAAAAGGATATTAATGCGCTTATCTCTCTTTACCCTCTCATGCGTCACCGCATTGATCGTACTTTCTGGATGTAGTAAAGGGGAGGCTGAAGCTTCCCATGGTACCGCCAAAGCCCAAAAAACCGTTCGCGAAGTGGTTTCCCCCATATTAGGCGACTATAACGTTGAGATTTCCGCCACCGCATCGGTTCAACCCTCACCCGATGGAATCGTCTCTATTAGCGCACCTGTAGCGGGAATTGTTTCGGGGATTCAAGCCAAAGTGGGGGATAAAATTTCGGCTAATTCTCCTCTGATTACCATCCGTTCTTCCGATGTGAGTGATGCCCAAAGCAGTGAACTCTCCGCCAAAGCAGCACTCACCCAAGCGCAACACGTGTATGAAATGAACAAAGAACTCTTTGCACTGGGAGCCATAACCGTCAATGACCTTGCCCTCTCCCAAAGTACGTTTCAACAAGCCCAAGCGACCGTGAAAGGGGTTTCCCAAAAACTCAACTATCTAGGCGCTTCCTCGAATCAAAACCTTACGTTACGTTCTCCTATTGGGGGAGTTGTCTATGAAGTAGGGACCCATTTGGGGGAAAAAGTGACCACCGACACCCAGCAACCACTCATGCGTATTGCCAATACCCACAAAAAAATACTGGTAGCCACGGTCTATGAAAAAGATATTGCCGCGTTTTTCGTAGGGCAAGAGGTAAGCATTGCGTTGGATGATACAGGAAGCAAGCATCTCCAAGGGGTCGTTAATTATGTCAGTGATCTACTCGATTCGGAAAATAAAACCATTAAAGTCTATATTCAACCCAAAGTCGATTCTCCTGATTTACGGATCAATATGTTTACCACCATCACCCTTGCCGTAGAGAAAAAAGCGGTCTTTCGAGTTCCCAAAGAATCGGTACTCTTCAAAGAAGGGAAATTTATCGTTTTCGTTAAAAAAGGGAAAGGGGACACCTTTGAACCCCTACCCATCACCTTTGTAAGCGATGACCCACGAGATGATTACTCATTGATCCGAGGGCTTCCTGAACACGCTATTATCGCCCGTGAGCCTATTGCGATGGAAAAGGAATAAGATGCGTCGACTTGCCAACTTTTTGATCGATAATTTTCTCGCCATTCTCCTTTTTACGGGAATTACGATCGCTATTAGTATTGCTGTGGTTCGGGATCTTAATATTGAAGCGTTCCCCGATCCCGCCCCCCCCATTCTCGAAATCGTCACCACAAGCGATGGACGCTCCGCTGAAGAGATCGAAAAGCAAATTACTACCCCCCTAGAGGTTTCCCTCGCGGGGATGCCCGGCTTGGAAAATGTCAACAGCGTCTCTTTGTACGGTCTTTCGGATATTAAATGCAAATTTTCGTACGATGTTGCCTACAAAGATGCCCGTCAAGAGGTACTCAACCGTTTGCAACAAGCTGAACTTCCCGAAGGGGTAACCCCCTCTATTATCCCCAGTGCTATTGGGGAGATTATGCGTTACCGTGTCGTTGGCAATCGAAGCATGACCGAACTGCGTACCTATCAAGATTGGGTTGTCTCGCGCTATCTTAAAACCGTCCCCAATATTGCCGATATTGGAAGTTATGGCGGTGAGATTAAAGCCTATACGGTCGTCATCCGCCCCGATGATCTGGTGAAGTACAAAATCCCTTTGCATACCGTTATTCAAGCCCTTGCCAACAGTAACGAAAACGTTGGGGGACGGGTTTTGGAATTTGGAGACCAATACTATACCATTCGGGGTCTTGGACTGATCAAAGGAACCAGTGATATTGGAAATACCATCGTAAGCACCGTCCATGATCACCCTGTCTATGTAAAAAACATTGCTGATGTCTCCATCTCGTCCATGCCACGAACGGGGATTGCGGGTTTGGACGATGAAAATGACATTGTTATGGGGGTAGTCGTCTTACGTAAAAATGCCCCCAGTGTCTCTACCATGGGGATACTCCACGATAAGATTGATGCCCTTAACAATGGCATTCTCCCCAAAGACATTAAAGTTGTCCCCTTTTATGACCGTCAAGACCTTCTTCACACCGTTGTCGAAAAGCTCAAAGGAACTGCTTCTGAGGGGATGATTTTGGTTTTTGTCATTATCCTCATCTTTTTGGGGGATTTACGTGCAGCACTGATCGTCTCCGCCATTATCCCTATGTCGTTACTTTATACCCTTGCTTTGATGGCGTATCAACAAGAATCGGCCAATCTCCTCTCACTGGGAGCCATTGACTTTGGGATTATCGTCGATATTCCCCTTATCGTCATCGAAAACTACTTTAGGCTCAAGCACCAAGGGCGACACCATATCCCCGCGATTTTGGAAACCGCCAGTGAAGTGGGTCAACCCATTATGTTCTCCATTCTCATTATCTTTCTTGCCTTTATCCCCCTCTTCGCGATGAAAGGGGCAGAGTCTCAAATCTTTTTACCCATGGCAAAAACCTATGTCTATGCGATTAGTTTTGCCTTTATCCTCACCTTTAGTTTTCTTATGGCCGGCAAATACATCTTTTTGCTCAATTCCCATGAAAAAGTCTTTGGTCCCCTAGAGTGGCTTAAAAACAAATACATGGATACCATTGCCCGCATTAGCAGCAAAATGGCACTCATGGCAACCGGTGCTATTTTCGTCTTAACCTTGGCTATCTCTACCATGTTGGGATCAGAATTTTTGCCCAAAATGGATGAAGGAAATATGTATATCCGCGCTATTTTCCCCTATTCGATTAGCCTTAGTGAAAGCTATCAAAATTCCAAAGAGATACGCGATATTCTCAAAAAATACCCTGAGATACAAACCATTGAGTTCCAAGCGGGACGACCCGAGGATGGAACCGATCCTTCAGGACCTTTTAATACCGAGTATTTTGTGAAACTCAAAGATTACAAAGAATGGCATCGAGGGATTACCAAAGAACAACTCGAAGATCAAGTCCGAACCGCATTACGCGATGCGTTTCCCAATGCCGACATCAGCGTCTCTCAATACATTGAAGACAATCTCGCAGAAGCGATGTCAGGGGTAAAAGGGGAGAACTCCGTTAAAATTTTTGGGGATGATCTGTATGTTTTGGATAAGCTTGCCAAAGAGGTCGAACGGAAAATTAAAAAAGTAGACGGGGTCACTGACGTAGGAATTTTCAAAGAGACGGGACAACCCAGTTTGATTGTCGAAGTTGAGCGGGAAAAAGCTGCCCTTTATGGGGTCAATGTTGTTGACCTTATGGACATTGTCTCCTCCTCTCTCGATGGTCGTGCGGTAACCAAAATTATCGAGCAAGACAAACGGTTTGATTTGGTCGTCCGTTTTCCCCATAATTATCGGGAGAGTATTGAAAACATCAAAGCAATTCCTGTGGTATTAGATGATGGTGCCATTATTCCCCTCTCTAAAATCACCCATATCTATTACGATACGGGGGCTTCATTTGTCTACCGTGAAAACTTCAAACGGTTTATCCCGATTAAATTTTCGGTCGCTTCTAATGACTTAGCAGGAACCGTTGCCAAAGTACAAGAACAAATCAAGACTGTCCCCATGCCCGATGGCTATTTGACCGATCTCTCAGGACGCTTTGAGCAAATGCAAAGTGCCTTTGGTCGCTTAAAAATCATGACCCCAGCAGCGTTGTTCTTAATTACGTTGGTCTTGTTTGTCTACTTTGGATCGATTAAAAACACCTTTATCATCCTCACTGCGGCACTCTTTTCGGTCTTTGGGGGATTGTTCTTTTTGCTGTTACTGGGACAAGCGCTCAGTGTCTCTGCTTCGGTTGGATTTATTTCCATCCTTGGGGTAAGTATCCTCAACGCCTCCATTTTTGTTATCCATTTTCTACAACTCTCCAAACATGGACTCAGCATTGATGAAGCGATTACCCAAACCGCTTCCGATAAATTCCGTGCTATTTTGATGACGGGATTGACGGCGTCCATCGGATTGCTTCCTGCGATGGTGGCTACGGGTGTTGGGAGTCAAGTTCAAAAACCACTGGCGATTGTTGTGGTTGGGGGAATGTTGATTGGGACATTTATTCTACTGATGTTGATGCCCTCATTGTTACGTTTTATCAAACACAAACAGTATTGAAGCACTTCTTCTTCATTGCGGACTCGATCCGCAATCTTAGACCCTGAATCAAGTTCAGGGTGACGGATAGTCAAGCTCAAGGTGACCTACACTGTCATTGCGGACTCGATCCGCAATCCTTAGACCCTGAATCACGTTCAGGGTGACGCAAACTAGATTAATGCAAAAAGTGGCGAACACCCGTAAAGTACAATGCTATACCGTGCTCATCGGCTGCGGCAATCACCTCAGCATCCCGCACCGAACCACCCGGTTGAATCACGGTTTTAACCCCCGCACCTGCTGCTGCATCGATAGAATCACGGAAGGGGAAAAATGCTTCCGAAGCAAGGGCAGAACCACTCACATCCAGTCCCATCTCTTGGGCTTTACGAAGTGCGCAACGCGCTGCATCGACACGGGAAGTCATCCCCATACCAACCGCGACCATCGCTGCATCTTTGACATACACAACACAGTTTGATTTAGTCAAAGATGCCACCTTATAAGCAATTTCAGCGTCTTTGAGTTCGCTCTCACTGGCGGTGTGATTGGTGACCAATTGAGCCTCTTTAGCCTCATTATCCCCCACACGATCCGCATCTTGAAAGACAAAGCCCCCATCAATGTGTTTAAAATCAATCGCATCGTTGCTAAGGGTGATACGATCACTGCCGTATTCAAACAATTTAAGCCGTTTTTTGGATTCAAAGACCGCTTGTGCCTCAGCATCGATGGAGCCTGCAATAACCACTTCCAAAAACATCTCATTCATTTTTTCTGCAAGTTCTTTCGTCACGATACCATTGACCGCAACCACGCCACCAAACGCTGAAATAGGATCGCATTTAAGGGCTTGGGTGTACGCATCAAGAAGGGTATCACGAATCGCAAAACCGCATGGATTACCATGTTTGACGATACAAATTGCATTTTCATTTCCAAAAGCTGCCGCAATTTTTACCGCCCCACTGATGTCAGTCAGGTTGTTAAAACTCGCTTCCCCTTTGAGGGTTGTGAAATTTTTAGAGAAGAATGACTCAAACTCGTACAATCCCCCTTTTTGGTGGGGGTTTTCACCGTAACGGGTATCCATTACTTTGTTCCCAACGATAAATTGTTTCGCACCCATACCACGATTGAACCGTTTGTTCATATAATTAGCAATCATCGAATCGTACGCTGCGGTATGTTCGTATGCTTTGATCATCAAATCACGGCGAAATTCAATGCTATCTGTCTCGTGGGTTAGGGCATTAAGCACCAGCGAATAATCGGATGGGTCGGTCACGATAAGAACGTCATTAAAGTTTTTTGCCGCAGAACGGACCATCGCAGGCCCTCCGATATCAATATTCTCAATAATCTCCTCAAAATCATCGGTACGTTCAATCGTTGCTTTAAAGGGATAAAGATTGACACAAACCAAATCAATCTCAACAATCCCGTATTCCATCGCCGTATTGACATGAGCGTCCAAATCGCGACGAAATAAAATCCCCCCATGAATGTACGGATTGAGGGTTTTGACCCGTCCATCAAACATTTCAGGAACGCCCGTTACCTCATCAATTTCGATGGCATCTACCCCAGAGTCGCGTAACATTTTATACGTCCCCCCTGTCGAGACGATCTCATAGTTCAAACCGACCAACGATTTAGCAAACGCAACAATGTTACTTTTATCGCTGACACTTAGTAATGCACGCTTCATACACTTCCTTTGAAAAAGGGGGAGTATCCCCCATAAATTAGTAGGCGAATTGTAGCTTAGGGTGGTTTAGGAGAAGGTAAAGTTACTCAAGGGGTAGTGTGGCAAACAGGGTTTTAATTTCATTTTGGACAATATGAACCATTGCAGTAAAGTGTTCATAGAGTGCCTCATAGTCACACGCTTGACCCAGTTTGGTATTCACTTCAATCTCTTTGGTCACTACTTCTAGGGGTTTTAAACGAAGACTTGCGACCGATCCGCGAATACCATGCGCTATGTTTTGAATTTTTTCTTTATCGTTTGAATCAAGTGCCTCTTTAAGATCACGAATCATGGCCTCAGAATTGTCCAAAAAGAGGGTTAATACCTGATAAATAATACTATCAGGGAGATCTATTTCACTACGGATAAGATCCATATCTAAAATTTTCTCACCCACGTGAGAGAAAGAATTTGCTCCATTGTCCAATGTGTCTTTACCTTTTTGTTGTTCAGGATGCGAAAGATATAAAAAAAGAACCTTCTCGAAATTTTTCAAAATAATTGGTTTGGAAAGATAATAATCAAATCCAGACGTTAAAAACCGTTCACGATCCCCTTCCATTGCATTGGCAGTTAGGGCAACGACAGGAGTGGTAATGCCTTTTTGTTTAATGATAGTGACTGCTTCATCCCCACCCATTATCGGCATATTAACATCCATAAAGATAAGATCATACGCAGACGCATTCAAAGCATCCAGTGCTTCTTGCCCATTTTCGACCATTACAACCGTAAGTCCATACGGTCGTAAATACTCTTCGATCAATAGCTGATTAATCTTATTGTCTTCCGCTACCAAAACACGCCCACTAAGAGATTGTCCATCCTCTTCTACACTGGTATAGGTCGATACTATCGATGCTTTTGTATTCGCTCTGATAAGCAGTGCAGTATACAACGCTGAAAAATTATACTCTAAATCGTTAATAATAACCATATTGGGTAACGTCAAAGACAAAGGGGTATTTTTGCCAATCATAATAGAGGAGATTGAATACTCGTTTAACCACTCAATTAAAGAGAGACTTACATCACAAAAAACGATAAAAAGATGCTCTTTTGTCCAAAATTCTGTCGGTTCATCACCATATTCCAAGAGGTAAGGGATACCCAATCTACTTAAATAATGCTCTACGTGATTTTGGTATTCCACGTGTTTTTTGGTGACAATAATAGAGACCATCTCATGCGCAAACAATTCAGCAAGGGGTCTTTCCACCGCACACATTTTTGCCTCTATTTCAAAATAAAAGTTACTTCCCTTCCCTTCTTCGCTCTCAAGGCTGAGTTTTCCCCCCATAAGGGCAACCAGATGGGTACTGATAGACAATCCCAATCCCGTCCCCCCAAATTGACGTGTGGTTGAGCTATCCGCTTGTGAAAAAGGTTCAAAGATTTTTTTCTGTTGTAATGGTGAGACACCAATACCATTATCGCTCACCCCGATACGGATACGAACACGCTCTTCGTTTTTTTCTAAACAGTGGGCATAAAAACGAATTTTCCCTTTTTCTGGGGTAAATTTAATCGCATTACTCAATAAATTAGAGATAATCTGCTGCATACGGAGAAGGTCAATATGGATACATTCAGATACTTCAGGATCAATAGTAATTTCAAAATCAAGTGATTTGTCTTTTAATCTAGGGATAAAAAGTTGCCCAATTTTATCAAATTCAATAATCGGATTGACAAACGTGGGGTCTAATTCCATCTTGCCACTCTCAATTTTAGAAAAATCAAGAATATCATTAATAATTTCCAGTAAAGACGTGGTACTGTGGGTAATAATATCCAAATATTTTTTTTGTTTTTCATCCAATTGCGTCTCTGAGAGTAAGCTTGTAAAGCCTAAAATACCATTCATAGGGGTGCGAATTTCATGACTCATATTCGCCAAAAAATCCCCTTTCATTTTGGCTAAAGCATTGGCCTCCTCTTTTGCCCGTTGTATCTGCGTAATATCACTAAAGGTCACAACGTGCATCTCTTGATTATCAGAATGAATTTTTTGGACATTGACCGAAAAAATACGTTCATTATTTTTTCGATCAATCATAACCGCACGATGATGTTGTTCTGGATGGTCTAACACATAATCAATCCAATAACTTTCCCCCATCATGGGGCGTAAATACCCCTCTCTTGATTCAAAAATTTCACAAATACAGTGATGCTTTTGTTTAAAATCATGAAAATTTTGGAAGGGGAATCGATCAAAAAATTTCTGATTTACAAAGGTTAATTTATCGGTAATACTGACCATGGCAACAATGCTATCAACATGGTTGAGAATATCTTCGAGTTTTTTTCGCTCTAACCGAACTTTAAACTCTTCATCAATTTTATCGGTAATATCTTTGCGAAAGGCAACAAATTCGATGATATTCCCATCCCCATCCACTATTGGGGTAATACGTGATTCTAAGGTATACCGTTTCCCCTCTTTATTGCGATTATGGATAACACCCCGCCAAATTTTTTTGGCACGAATGGTTGCCCATAACTCTTCAAAAAAACTCGCCGGCATCTTAGGGTGACGGACAATGCTGTGTGATCGACCAATTAATTCTTCTCGCGTGTATCCACTCACACTGCAAAACGCATCATTAACATAGGTGATGATCCCATTTACATCGGTTTTTGAGACAATACTATCGGTATCAGCAATGGTTTGACGTTGATCAAGCAACGTCTCTTCGCATAACGTTTTATCTCTTCCGCTCCCTGCCAATACTGCCTCCTCAACGGTTCCTAGTAGCGTATTGGATTGAAGATGTTGTCTTTGTTCCATTAATGCGCATCACTCCCTTTGTTAAACTATTTAAACACTTATTTCACATACGTTACACGCGCTTTGGAACGCAATAACGCCATTCGTTTGTCGATATACATCTTAAATTTATCCATTTTTAATCGTTGTTCAACAAACCCTTTGACCTCATCGAAACTCATTTTTCGAGCTGCCATTTTATCTTCAAGATAGATGATATGATACCCATATTGTGTGGGTATAGGTTCAGAAGAGATCGTCCCCTCTTTCATCGAAAAGACCGCATCATTAAACGAAGAAGCCATCTGTCCACGGGGGAAATAGCCCAAATCCCCCCCGCGAATCGCACTTGCCCCCATGGACTTGGACTTGGTTTGAGCGATAAATTCAGACTTTAGTCGATCCCCACTTAACCCTTTCATGCTCTTAATAATCGTTTCTGCCTCTTCGGAGGTTTTTACCAAAATATGGCGTGCATGCACTTTTTCTTTGTCCACAAAGTAATCAGGATTGGCATCATAATACGCTTTTTCCTCTTTAGGCGTGACTTTCATCGCATCAAACTGCCGTTGCTCCCACACTTTAGCAGCAATTTGCATTTTGAGACGTGTCGTAGCAGCTTGATATTCCGATTTAAACTCTTTGGTTTGCAATACACCCGCTTTTTGGGCATCATTAAAAACCAATCGTTGCGCAATCATCCCATCAATCATCCGTTGACGAAGTTCATTTTGTTTATCGGTTGGAAGAGCATCAAAACGCCCTTGCGTCCCTTCCATCAAAACACGATTTACCTCATCTGAGGTAATCTCGCTACCATTGACCGTTGCCAACACCGTTGCGTTAACCATGGTTGCACTGATTAACATCGCCAATAAAGCCCATCGTCGTTTCATGGTGTTATCCTTTTACGCTTCAAATGAACGAATTATAGTATATTTATCAACAATATCCCACGCACACGGTCAACGCATTTCATCTATTGTTATCGTTATTCTGGGGAAACATGCAAATATTTTTGGAGAATATACTCCAATTTTTCCCGTGTAATGGGTTTGGAGAGGTAATCATCCAACCCTTTTTCGAGAAAATACTCTCGATCCCCATCCATGGCTAACGCAGTGGAAGCGATAATGGGCATTTTTCTTCTCCCATGTACCGCCCCTTGTTCTGCTTTGATCTCTTGGGTGGCTAAAATCCCATTTTTAATGGGCATATCAATGTCCATAAAGACAATATCAAATCGCTGATTTCGACACGCTTCGACCGCTTCGTCCCCATTGGAAGTGGTCACAACTCCCAAACCATACTCTTCGAGCAAAAGGGTAATCAACCGTTGATTAATGAGATTATCTTCTACCACCAAAGCACGAAGTCCCTGCTGCAATTGAGCAATCACAGGGACACTCTCTTTGGGTAACGTCAAAACTTCCACCAAATGGTTCAATAAACTAGTAGGCAACAATGGTTTAGGTAAGACATAATCGATCACATGGGAAGTGCGTGCTAACAACCGTTCATGCTGCTCTAAAAGAAGGACACTCTTGCAACGTCGTTGAAAGGAGGAGAGGGTCAAAATCCAATCGCTTTTTTCTTGGGAAGCGATAAAGTAGACAATATCCATATCATTAAAGACGGTTTCGTCAATCAAAGGACTTTTGGTGACACTTAAGCCAAAACTCGAAAGATAGTTGCTTAGATGATTGGCATCATCCAACCGTTTTTCATCCAACAAGACCACTTTGGCATTGTAACTATTAATCATCTGCATACTTTGATCGGAAGAGCCTTTGAGGGTAAGGACGCAGCTAAACGAAGAACCTCGCCCCTCTTCACTGACAATTTTAAGCTCCCCGCCCATGAGATTAATCAATCCATGGGAAATACTTAATCCTACCCCCAAACGGTTGTCCGCTTGATCCCCTGAAACAAAGGGTTGGGTAATAAACCCAAGCTCTTTTCGACTGATCCCCTTGCCTGTGTCTTTGACACTAAAACCAATATTCACACTGCCCGATGCGTTACGTTTCAACAACTTAATTTCAATGGTAATATGACCACGAGGCGGCGTGAATTTCAACGCATTATTATAGAGATTACTCAATGCTTGTTTAATTTTTCGGATGTCTCCTGAAAGGTGCATAGGCAATTTAGGATCAAGAAAAAAGACCACCCGCATCCCTTTATCCTGCCCCAACGAGACACAATCCAATGCGAACTCTTCCATCTCGACAATCATATTGAAATCAACGTGGTTAATGGTCAAACGACCTGTTTGCATTTGGGCTAAATCAAGTAAATTTTCAATATTGGACATCAAATTACGGGAAGAGCCTTGAATGGAGCGGATATATTCTATTTGGGTCTCTGTGGGTGAAGTTTTGGATAAGAGATCCACAAACCCCAAAATTCCATTCATCGGTGTCCGAAATTCATGTCCGATATTGGCTAAAAATTTGGTTTTGATCGCTTCGACTTGGGCAACTTCTTCTTTAAGGGCAAGGATATGGGTTCGATCCTCCAGCGCAAGGAGATATAAATCCCCAGAATGTTGATGCAGTACACTCAAGGTGGCTAACATCGCATGCCGTTTTCCCATCGTATCAATAATTCCCAGCCCATACCCATTAGGACAATTCGTCCGGATATAATCGAGCCAACTTTTATCGTGTTCGGTAAAAACTTCCTCATCTTCATCGCAAAAAAGTTCTCGTAGACTCGTATACTGTTGATGAAATTCTTCGATGGTCTTAACCGATACCAAATCAAAAAAGGTTTTATTCGCCCCTGTCCACCCTTGCTCTTTGGTAAAAAAAAGCAATGCCCTTGGATCTGTGTCCAAGACGTTATCAAAAAGTGCTTTATCAATTCCTTGACTAGGCTCCTCTTTTTTCTCCTCGTGTCCCAAGAGACCAAAAATCCATTTTTTGAGTTCCAAATTGATACCTCTATCTAACAAAAAATTTAGCCACTTTTGGGGCTATTGTAGCACAAAACCGATCGAGTAGGGATATTAACTAAAAAAATTAATCTAATTCTTCTATTAAAGTGAGTAAAACGTGATGCTACAATACCAAAAAAATAGGCAGTCTCTCACCATCAATGAAAAAAGCTACCAAAAACGACATTGCATCGATTAAACACCACTTCTTGGAACGCTACGCCAATGCGGTAACGGAACTCACCTACCAAAATCCCTACGAGCTGGTCATTGCCGTTGCCCTCTCTGCCCAATGTACCGATAAACGGGTAAATCTCATCACCCCTGCCCTCTTTGAACGCTACCCAAGCGTCCATGATTTGGCGGTGGCTGATCTTACCGAACTCAAAATCTTGCTGCAAACCTGTTCGTTTTTTAACAACAAAGCCCTAAACCTCATCGCCATGGCGAAACGGGTCGTTGAGGTCTATGGGGGGGAGATTCCCTTGGACGAAAAATCGCTTATCACCCTTGCAGGGGTGGGACAAAAAACGGCGCACGTGGTCTTAATTGAATATCTTCAAGCCAATCTTATGGCGGTCGATACCCATGTGTTTCGGGTGAGTCATCGATTGGGTTTAAGCGATGATCTTACCCCCTCTGCCACCGAAGCCACGTTGGTCAAAAAGTTTAAAGGTGATTTGCACCAATTGCATCAAGCCATGGTCTTGTTTGGTCGCTATATCTGCACCGCCAAAAATCCCAAATGTGACACCGAGTGTTTTTTACAACCCTTTTGCAAAACCAAAGAGAGTTTTAAACCGCGTTGATGGTTATTTACACGCAATAAACGTCGCGAAATTTGCCCATTGAAACACCACATCGCAACTGCTAAACCCTACTTTTTTGACCATCTGTTGATTCTCCTCAACGGTGTAAGGGATAAGGACATTTTCAAGGGCTTCTCGCTTTTGGACGATTTCGTATTCACTGTATCCTTGGGCTTTTTTATGGTCATAATAGCAATCGATGAGCTGTTTATTCAGCGTTGCGTTGGAACTTAATACCTTTTCACTGAAGATAAAAACGCCCCCGTTTTCCAGTGAATCATACACTTTTTGCACCAACGTTTCCCGCATCATGGGGCGAATAAATTGGAGGGTGTAGTTACACACCACCGCTTGCGTCGTCCCAAAAGGGTATTCTAAAATATCCCCTTCGATGAGCGTAATGGTGGATTGGTACGCTTCACATTTTTTTTTGGCATGCTCAATCATCGCCGATGAGTTATCCAATCCGATCAATTCCACCGAAGCTTTCTCCCCCAATCCCCGTTCAATTTGCAACAACAAAGAGGCAGTAGAACATCCTAAATCCAGCACTCTTCCCCCTTTTTCAAGGGCATTGAGACAAAATCGGGTGGTGAGGCGTTGCGATTCTTGGTAAAACGGTACCGAACGACTAAGCATATCATCAAACACCGCTGCCACATCGGCATCAAACTCAAATTGTTTGGCGATGGGTTTGGTAAAAAGGGTGTCGGTATTCATAACACTTAGAGGTAACGATCAAGAACGGTGGGGAGTGTGAGGGTTCCATCTTCGTGTTGGCCATTTTCGATCAACGCTACCATGGTACGACCCACCGCTAAACTCGAACCATTAAGCGTATGAACCAAACGGTTAGTTTTTCCCTCTTTGAACCGAATTTTGGCACGACGTGCTTGGAAATCACGGGTATTGGAGACCGAACTGATCTCACGATAGGTATTTTGGCTGGGGATCCACACCTCAATATCGATCGTTTTTGCCGCGGAAAACCCCATATCCCCATCACACAAGGTGACCAAACGGTGCGGTAATTCCAAAGACGTGAGCAAATCCGATGCGCATTGCACCATTTCGTTGAGTATGTCATCACTCTGGTCAGGATGGGTAATGGCGACCAATTCTACTTTATGAAATTGGTGTTGTCGAATCATACCGCGCACATCCCGTCCGCCGCTGCCCGCTTCTTTTCTAAAACAGGGGGTGTGGGCGGTCATTTTGATGGGGAGGGTTTCGGCGGTGACAATTTCATCGTACAAAAGATTGGTCAACGGCACTTCCGCCGTGGGGATTAAATAGAGATTCTCATCACCAATTTTAAACAAATCCTCTTCAAACTTCGGCAATTGTCCCGTCCCCCGAAGCATATCGGCATTGACCATGTAGGGCAGTGACATCTCATGAAATCCCCGTTGGGCATTAAAATCCAACATATAATTAATCAACGCCCGTTCCAAGCGTGCCATATCGCCGCGCATCACGGTAAAACGGGATTTAGCCAGTTTCACCCCCGCTTCAAAATCCAACCCCAAGGTATCCCCTAACTCCACATGGTCTTTGATGGGAAAATCAAAGACTCTGGGGGTAAGGACTTTGGCAATTTCGACATTGTCATGTTCATCTTCTCCGTGGGGGACATCGCTATCGGGGAGATTGGGGATGGTCATAATGATCGCATCCAACGCCTCTTCGGCAAGGCGTTGGGTCTCCAAGAGTGTCACCAACGTGGCTTTATTGGCATCTACCTCATTTTTAAGGTCATCAATATTTTTTCCCTCTTTTTTGTACTGACCAAAGAGACGACTGAGTTCATTTTGTTTGGCTTGTAAACGCTCATACGCCAATTTGGCACTTTTGAGGGTTTCGTGAGCGGTTTTGAGGTCATTAAGGAGGGTCACATCCACTTTTTTACGCATCAAAGCAGCGACCGTTTCGTCAAAATTTTTGTGAAGAAGTTTTACATCGATCATAACAAGGGGTTTCCTCTTAGCGTTTAAATAAGGTTAATTATAATCAAAAGTGCCTAAAAGGTGCCAATGCTATAATACACAATGCTTTTATACCTCCATATCCCTTTTTGCGATAGCAAATGTTCGTACTGCGCGTTTAACTCCTACGTCGATAAATTTGGGCAGCGTGAAGCCTACATGAACGCCCTTCATACCCAATTGCTCCATGAGCTTGACCGTTTTGAGGTGAGTGTGACCAACCCCATCGAAACCGTTTTTATCGGAGGGGGAACCCCCTCAACCGTTGACCCAAAACTCTATGCACCCTTATTTGCGACCATAGCACCGTTTTTAGCCCCCAATGCGGAAATCACCAGTGAAGCCAATCCCAACAGTGCCACGGCGCACTGGTTAGAGGGGATGTTTGCGCTGGGGGTGAATCGCATTAGCTTTGGGGTACAAAGTTTTGAGGATACCAAACTCAAAACCTTAGGGCGCGCCCACAACACCGCCCATGCCATTGATGCGATTCGCACCGCGCATGCCATTGGGTTTAAACACCTCTCCTGTGACCTTATCTATGGGGTGGTGGGCGATACCCAAGAGAGCCTCTTAGCGGATGTGACCATGGCTTTTTCCCTCCCCATCGACCACATTAGCCTCTATGCCCTCACCATCGAAGAAAATACCCTTTTTGAAACCAAACCCCAAATGTCCCAAGAACAGTTGGAACTCACCCAATGGCTTTTTAGTGCGATTGAATCGAGAGGGTTTACGCAGTACGAAATTTCCAATTTTGGGAAAACCCCCTCAACACATAACATGGGCTATTGGCAGCACAAAGATTATATGGGGGTGGGTGCAGGCGCGGTGGGTTTTTTGAAAAACACCCGCTTTTACCCCTCTACCGATGTGGATTGCTACAGTGCTTCTCCCCTTGAAATTCACACCGAACCATTGGAATCCGACGCGTTGCTAAGCGAAAAACTCTTTTTGGGGTTTAGAAGCTGTGTTGGGGTAGAGGCTTCCATTCTCACCCCAACGCAAGCCAAAACAGCACAATGGCTGTGTGAAGAGAAGCTTTTACACTACACTAAGGGGCGATACCATAATCCCAATTTCCTCCTCGCCGATGAAATTGCCCTGCGCGTTGAGGGATATTAATCCTTTTTTTGCTAGAATTGCCCCAATTTTAATAATAGGTCATAAAATATGTTTGGTATGGATTTGGGTGAAATTTTGGTGATCGCCATTGTTGCAATTATTTTTTTAGGTCCGGATAAACTCCCCGAAACCATGGTCAGTATCGCCAAATTTATCCGTGGCGTTAAGGATACCATCTCCTCGACCAAAGCGACCATCGCCGATGAGATGCAGTACACGCAGATGAAAGAAGAGGTAATCGCTTACAAAAATGACCTTTTGAGTGCCAGTGATGAACTCAAACAGATGACCGATATGACCGAAGTGGGCAGTGAGATCAAAAGCATCAAAACCCAAATCGAAGAACCCATCACCACCGCGCCCAAAGAGCCTGAAGTGATCACCTTTACCCCAAAACCTAAGCCCGCTGAAGAGAACGTTTAATGTTTGATGATTTAAAACCCCACCTTGCCGAATTACGAAAACGACTGGCGATTAGCGTTATTGCCCTTCTTGTCATGTTCCTTATCTCCTTTCACTATTACGAACCCCTCCTTCATTGGATTAGCCAACCGCTCAATGATGCTTTGGCATTGGTCGCCAAAACCTCAGCCAATGCTGCCAAAGGGATGACCACCACCAATCAAATTGGGGGGACGTTTTTTGTCGCCATCAAAGTCTCCTTTTTTGCCGCTTTTTTAGGGGCACTCCCCATTATTCTCTCCCAAATTTGGCTTTTTATCGCCCCTGGATTGTACGCCAATGAAAAAAAGATGATGATCCCCATCGTTCTTGGGGGGACAGTGATGTTTTTGGTAGGGGGGGCGTTTGCTTATTATGTGGTCACCCCTTTTGGTTTTCAGTACCTCATTGGATTTGGGAGTGCTTCGTTTGTTCCGATGATCAATGTCGAAGACTACATCGATTTTTTCACCAAAATCATGCTGGGATTTGGGCTTGCCTTTGAACTGCCCGTATTGTGCTATTTTCTCGCCCTGTTGGGACTCATTGATGATAAAGCGATGATTGGTTTTTTCCGTTATGCGGTGGTATTGATTTTTATCGTAGCCGCGATTCTTACCCCACCGGATGTACTCACCCAACTGCTTATGGCGATCCCTTTGGTCATCCTCTACGGGCTGTCAATCCTTATTGTCCGTATGGTCAACCCTGCCCCCAAAGAGGAACCTTTTACCGAAGATGAAGAAGAGACGATTGATTGAGTAAGCACGATCCCCTCCTCACCGCTAGCTATGACTATACGCTCCCCCCTGAGCTTATAGCTACCCATCCCCTCCATCCCCGAGATCACGCCCGATTGCTGGTCTACAATCGCCATGACAAAACCATCACCCATGCCCGTTTTGATGCACTGGAACACTTTTTACCGCGTGAGTGTGGGATCATTTTTAACGATACCAAAGTGATCAAAGCACGACTTTATGGGAAAAAAGCGACAGGAGGAGCCATTGAACTGCTTATTAATCGCCCACTGGATGCCTATACCCTCACGGTCTACATCAAAGGACGGGTCAAAGTAGGCACCCACCTTCACTTTGAGGAGGGGGTTAGTGCCACCGTGATCGCTTTACACGACGATGGTTCCAGAGAAGTGACCTTTGCGCAGCATGGTCACCCCCTACGATTTGAAGCACTTTTACCCTTATTAGAGACCATTGGTCATATTCCCCTTCCCCCCTATTTGGGACGTGACGATGAGAGTGAGGATGCAACAGAATACCAAAGCGTCTTTGCTCATCATGAGGGGGCAGTAGCTGCCCCTACTGCTTCGCTTCATTTTACCGATGCACTCTTTGAGCGGGTGTGCGCTACGTTTCCCCACGCGTTTGTGACCCTTCATGTGGGATCAGGCACCTTCAAGCCCGTCGAAGCTACGATCATCACCGACCATCCAATGCACTCAGAATATTTTTCCATGAGTGATGAAGCCATCGCCTTAATCAATGATCCTATCCCATTGCTGTGCGTGGGAACCACCTCCACCCGCACCCTCGAATACCACGTCCGTACGGGGGAGATTCAAGGGGAAGCCAATCTCTTTTTACACCCCAACAATCCCCCCTTGCGGGTCAATCATCTCCTCACCAACTTCCATCTCCCCCAATCAACGCTTCTGATGTTGGTCGCCTCGTTCGTGGGATTAGAAGAGACTCATCGGATCTACCAAGAGGCGATTGCGCACGGTTATCGCTTTTTTTCGTACGGCGATGCGATGCTCATACTCTAAAGAATCCCCTTTTTTTCCCAAAAAGCACCGCTAAAATTCCGCTAAACACGACAAATCACGTATTACTTCGCTTTGGGCAGCATTTCAAAATTTTAAATCCAAAGGAATGAGGAAGTTTAAAATTGAGCAGTTTAAAAATAGACCTGGAGGAGAGTGTAATCATGCAATATGGGGAATCTTTTGTCATCTATGCTGACCTTACGCAGTCACGGTCGATTCATTCTAATAATTTTCCGATAGTTTTAATATACTACCCAAAAAAATTCAACAATTTTTCTAAAATAGTTATTCCAAACTAAATTGGTTACTTTACGAACCACGACGTTTCAATACAGTGACTGTGTCGGTTCAAGACCCAAAATTTAATCCCACCTTTTTTGAAGACAGTTTCAATACAGTGACTGTGTCGGTTCAAGGCGGAGGGTTTAAAAACTTCGTCATCGACGATACCGGTTTCAATACAGTGACTGTGTCGGTTCAAGATATGGGGAGGATTTTACTCCTATAGAATTTGGTTTGTTTCAATACAGTGACTGTGTCGGTTCAAGCTTCTATTTTATGCCTCAACGGTCGGGAATCTCATGGTTTCAATACAGTGACTGTGTCGGTTCAAGATAATCAACCTCTTACGACTAAAGAACAGCTTAGCAGTTTCAATACAGTGACTGTGTCGGTTCAAGGGTGCTGAGTTCACCTACAAACACTAAGGAACTAAAGTTTCAATACAGTGACTGTGTCGGTTCAAGGTGTAAAGAGATATTACGAAAATGGTGTGTTAACAAGTTTCAATACAGTGACTGTGTCGGTTCAAGCCAATATTGTTGATGATAAGGTTAGTCTTGTTTTGTTTCAATACAGTGACTGTGTCGGTTCAAGATTAGTATAAAGATAATGATACTTTTTATAGTCTTTGTTTCAATACAGTGACTGTGTCGGTTCAAGTTACCTAGACAAAACGAATGTGGACACTATGTACGAGTTTCAATACAGTGACTGTGTCGGTTCAAGAAAAAACGCGGACTTATTCCGCTTCAGTAAATTTCTGTTTCAATACAGTGACTGTGTCGGTTCAAGCTGTAGTTCATCGCGCGCAGACTCCAGTTCCGTTGGTTTCAATACAGTGACTGTGTCGGTTCAAGGCTAATTATTAACATGGATAGTATACTCGCCTCAAAGTTTCAATACAGTGACTGTGTCGGTTCAAGCTGAGGTGATGCGGAAATTTAATGTACCATGCATGTTTCAATACAGTGACTGTGTCGGTTCAAGAATCCTTTGGATTTTGATACGCTCTTGAGTCAGCTGTTTCAATACAGTGACTGTGTCGGTTCAAGTATATTGGATATAAACTCTTTTTCATAATGTGTCAGTTTCAATACAGTGACTGTGTCGGTTCAAGACTACGGAACCGATTTAGACTGTTATTCAGCCGATGTTTCAATACAGTGACTGTGTCGGTTCAAGGAGGAGGCTACAGCATATTACCACGCCAATAAGCCGTTTCAATACAGTGACTGTGTCGGTTCAAGTGGTTCATATCGTGGTGCTTCTGCTATGTCTATATAGTTTCAATACAGTGACTGTGTCGGTTCAAGGAGAGTTCCATCTCAAGGAGTTGAAGTTGGGCTTTCTGTTTCAATACAGTGACTGTGTCGGTTCAAGATTCGATAGCTCGAGCCGTCCCCACAATGCCATTCAGTTTCAATACAGTGACTGTGTCGGTTCAAGTCACCCAACCTGATACTAAAAGGAGATTTTAAAAGGTTTCAATACAGTGACTGTGTCGGTTCAAGCGGGTTTGGATAAGATCAGCACCATCACGTAACGGGTTTCAATACAGTGACTGTGTCGGTTCAAGAGGGATTTGGTTTCCCGTAATCTCATATTTAATATCCGTTTCAATACAGTGACTGTGTCGGTTCAAGCACCATGCCGACTATCCTCGTATCTGTCATGGGGCAGTTTCAATACAGTGACTGTGTCGGTTCAAGCTAAGAGAAATATTTTCTTCCCACTCGCCCGTGGATGTTTCAATACAGTGACTGTGTCGGTTCAAGTCAAACAAACGAAAGCGACCTTAACCTACTTCAAGTTTCAATACAGTGACTGTGTCGGTTCAAGCTTATCCTCTAAAATTATTTTTAGAGCAATATGTGTTTCAATACAGTGACTGTGTCGGTTCAAGCATATACAATGGTATCCAGTCGGTCGCCATCTTGCAGTTTCAATACAGTGACTGTGTCGGTTCAAGCGAATGGAATAGAGAGGAAAACTATTTTTGTCTTATGTTTCAATACAGTGACTGTGTCGGTTCAAGAAATAATTTTGAGGAATCCAAAGAAGAACGTGAAAAGTTTCAATACAGTGACTGTGTCGGTTCAAGAAAGAGCCAAGAAGGAAGACCGCTTTTTGATTTTGGTTTCAATACAGTGACTGTGTCGGTTCAAGCTTTAAAGGTGGTATGAAGCGTATCTAAAACAGCATGTTTCAATACAGTGACTGTGTCGGTTCAAGGGCTTTTTCCGTGATTTTATTAAGGGTGACTATACCGTTTCAATACAGTGACTGTGTCGGTTCAAGCACCGAACCAAATGGAGTTTAACGAAGCTCAAAAGGGTTTCAATACAGTGACTGTGTCGGTTCAAGTTGGAGACAATGAAATGGCAGCGATCCCGAACAGGTTTCAATACAGTGACTGTGTCGGTTCAAGCTGATCGTGGCAATCACGGCTCTTGGAATTCATGATCGTTTCAATACAGTGACTGTGTCGGTTCAAGTAAGAATGAAGAAGAGATCGCGACTATCTTAGAATGTTTCAATACAGTGACTGTGTCGGTTCAAGCTGTTTCCGCAACTTAAAAGCCTTGACTTCTTAATGTTTCAATACAGTGACTGTGTCGGTTCAAGTCAATCAAACCCAAGTCTAACCCCTCCCCAGTGATGTTTCAATACAGTGACTGTGTCGGTTCAAGTACGGAAAATAGGGCGTTTCCCAAAATCGGTTTCCCTAAAAATGGGGCTTTTCGCCGTTTTTTCCAATCAAAATGACAATGCGTTTTCAAATAGCCTGAAAATCATTTCAATGCCGTAGTATAGCCACTTTTGAAGCGATTTGCGTCTAAAAGTGGTTGGAAAAATACGCTAAAAATACGCTCGCTTTGGCGTTCATCGATCCCCAGCGTCATTTCGGCGAAACCAGTACCTTGATAATCGTGATGCAAGGAGAATATATTCACGGTATCGTTAAACTTTCCCTCAAATCACCTCGAATTTTTTGTAAAGATAGCATTGCGTGACATCTTCTGTCCACCTAATGGTTTACACTGGTATGTTTAAAATGAGTTTTTAGGAAAAGCATCATTTTAAAAAATTTTACAATAGTAAAGGGGTGACAATGAAAACTCTACTGTTCACGGTCATGATGGGTGTAGGTGCAACGATGATGTTGTCGGGATGTGGTAAAAGTGCTGTTGCGTGTGATGATAGTGAAGCTAAGGAATTAGTAGCACAAATTGCCAATGATTCATTCAAAAATTGGGTGCCAACTTTAGCCGACTACCATAACATGAATTCAGAGGAGAAAATAAGTACCACGGAGTATTTGATGAGCAAAATTGGTGCCATTCGGACGGAAAGCATAGATGATAAACTTGAAAAAACGGAATGCGCAGCCCAAATCGACCTACCAGATTATAGAAAATTTGATATAACCTACAAACTTTCCAAAACGAGTGATGGTCAGCTTTACGCTGAAGTTTTTGGACTTCAATGATGATTCGCTAAGGATGCGAATTCGCTTTAGATAAAAATACTCTCGCTTTGGCGTTCATCGATCCCCAGCGTCACTTCGGCGAAACTGCCGGAATGGAGTACTTTGATAATCGTGATGAAATCCAATTTCGGATCGATCACTTTTTTGAGTTGGGCGATGAGTTTGATCTGATTGGCGGGGGTGATGTTGCCCCGAAAGATGCTTTTTTGGTGGCGTTTGAGGTATT
>JAVHOQ010000002.1:0-6511 GCA_036170115.1 Sulfuricurvum sp. | reverse complement strand
TTCCAATAGCCTTAAATTAGAGGATGGATTTGGAGATTTGAAAGAGGCTCTTTAGTGTAAAAAAAGAGTGAAAAAAAGGGAAATAAAAGTGATATGGTAGGAGCTAGAGTTTAATGTAAAATACCCGCGTGTGCGGGTATAAAAAAGTTTAGCTACAGTGTCCGCCGCCGCAGCAAGAGGAAGCTTCACACACGTCTACGATCACAGGCGTTGATTCCCAAACACCATGTTTGGTACAATATCCGTGTGCTACAAGGGTCAATTTTTTCCCTGTTGGAACGATGTTAAAGGTCACTTCAGCATGGTTTTTTTCATTACCAAGGGTACCTGCTACAAAATCCGCACGGGCTAAGAGGGTTTCACCATTGTACAACGCGATGTTAGCGATGTAGTGATCAAAATCATCAGGATGAGAATATTCGTTCCCCATTTTGACCGTAACCGCAAATTTTTCCCCTTTGGTCGCTTCAGCAGCGCAGTGGATAAAGGGAGAGTGACGGTCAATGTAATCTTTGCGAGATTCACGTTCTACCGTGTCGATATCGACATAACGGTTAATTGTTGGCATGAAATATCCTTCTTTTTTGGAATTGAATGGAGGTATTGTAGCTTGCCAAACTTGAAAATGGCTACAGCACCCGCAGTGTATGGGGGGATTAATTTTGGTCAAAGCAATTGGTTATAATGTCGCTATGAATCGCTTTATATTTCTTTTGATGGTTGTGGTTTCGGTGTGGGGGGATGAGTAGGTAGTGGGGGAGGGGTGGCAGTTTGGGGACTCACCGCTTGTCCTTGGTGGGTATCTCTCCTCCCTCTATACCCAAGATCACACCCACCCCTTCGCCAGTGTCGATGATGTCGCTCTTTTGGGGTATGGGGAGTTTGACCATTTTGATTTTTTGACCGAGCTAGAAGCGACGAATGTGGTTCAAAATCGCCCCACTTCCTTCTCCCCCAATCGCACGAATAGCGCGTTTCGGATCGAACGGATGTATGGGGATTATTACGGTCACGAAGGGGATCGATTACGCTGGGGAAAATTTAACTCCGATGTGGGGTTTTGGAACCAAATGGCGATTAATGTCTTACGTGACACCACCGCAAATCCCCGTTTAGCGACCGATTTTTTCCCAAAACTCACCACGGGAATTCATTATGAACAAACCAATCCTTCTCACACTATCGCCCGTGCTTCGTGGACACTCCAACAAACCGATGATTTGGACAATGGCAATAACAACATGAACATAGATCGTCACTACGCTATGGCAATGGATGTCCCATCAGGGGGGAGTTTGTACCGTTTTAGTGGGGGATATTTCCAGTACGATGAGCAAAAATCTCCCGTGTGGTACGCAACCGCTTCGCTTAAAACAACGGTGCAATGGTGGGAGGTGCTTATGGAATCGGTTGCTCGCTACGATGTGCGACTGAGTCAAACGTATTACGATGGGTATATTCAAGGGGTATGGCATTTTGATGAAAAAGAGAGTCTCATCCTCCGTGGGGAAGTGGGAAAATCGCCCCAAGTAGGTCACGATGAGAGTGCGCTGATCGGATACACCTACCGACCGTGGAAGAGTATCGCCCTCAAAGGGGAGTTTGAGGGACATTCGGTCGCACTGCGTAACCGTTGGCTTTTTTCGCTCTCGATTTTGTTTTAGAGGCAAAAAGGGGATGAACATACTTTTTTGGGTAGTGATGCTAATTGTCTCGGTAGAAGCCAAAAATCTGGTGATAGTCTCGGGAAAAAACAGTTCCTTTCCCCCGTTGGGATTGGAAGAGGTGCATGATTTGTATGTTGCCAAACATTTTCGGATCGGAAATCACAAAGTGCTTTTACTGAATTTAGAGGCGGATCACCCCCTACGCCATACGTTTGAACACGAAGTATTACGTGAAAATCGGGACGCTTTGGGATACGCATGGCTTCAAGCGCATTATTTGGGACATCACGCCCCCAAAGTGTTTAAATCCCAAGAGGCAGTGGCGGAATTTTTGGTCAACGTCGAAGAGGCGGTGGGATATGTGGAGGAAGAGGTTGCCGTAAAATACCATCTTACCATTCTTTTTCGGGTCAAGGAGTAGCGTATGCGGTACCACTGGGAAAATGTCCCCATTTTGTATAAACTTTTTTTACCCCTTTTTATGGGAATTGCGACCATTATTGTCCTTTTGTTGATCTACGTATGGAGGTACGAATCGGAATTGATTCTCAAAAAAGAGGATGATGTGTTGCATCTTCAAGCGACCCATGTCGCCCATGATCTCATGACCCATACCCAAGGACTCCATAAAGAACTCCTCTTTTTGTCCCATTTAGAGGTGATGGATGATATAGTCGTACGGGATATGGATCGCCGTATTACCCGAATTTTGGAGCAAAAGGGGGACGATTTAGGTGAATCAATCGTTCTTTTAGTGGTTGATCCGGATAGGAACATACGCGCTTCGTCTCACGCAATCTTGATTAATCACCCCTTTAGGGGGAAACTATCCCTAAACCACGCCATCACCGCACACCATGATTCCTTTGTGGATCATCATACGCTTTATCTTGTCACCCCTATTAGGGGGTCGTTTGAGCATCATCCCCTTTTGGGGTATTTGATACTTGCGTATCCGTTAAACAATTTTAAGCAGTATCTTCACAGCGATACCCCCTTGCACAAATGGTTAATCCCACCTTCTCCGCTGAACGGTTCGTATGGTAAACGCTTGGTCTCTTCTTCCCCTTCGTTGCAACAGCACCTTGTGCTGGGGGGAATATTAGAGGGGTGGACACTGCACTATGCCCTCCCCAAACACGAGGCGTTAGCGGTGTTGTACCACGTTCAGACCCTCTTTCTCACCGCTTTTGGGGTGGGGTTACTCATTATCGCTTTTTTGGTGTGGATGATCCTTTTGCAAATTATTACCCCCTTACGCTCGTTATCCCAAACCGCTAAACGGATTGCTGCCACAGGGGATTACACCCAAGGGGTCATCGAGCGGGGGAATGATGAGGTGGGAAAAATGGCAAAAAGCTTTAATGCTCTCATCACCACCACCCGCATGAGTATGGAACGCATTGAGTTGTTGGGAAAACGACAATCGGCATTGCAGGCAAAATCTTCCTTTTTATCGGCGATGTCCCATGAATTGCGTACCCCTTTAGGCTCGATTCTAAGTTCAACCCAATACCTAATTTCCCAACCCACCACCTCCGATGAGGTGGTCGATACGTTGGGGAAAATTGAACACTCCGCCCATCATTTGTTGGGGGTGATTAACAACGTATTGGATTTAGCTAAAGTGGAATCAGGCAAAATGGTTCCCCATATCACCGCGTGTTCCCCGATGAGTGTGATTGAACAAGCGTTGGATTTGGTCTCTCCCTTAGCTCAAGAGAAGGCACTTACCCTTCACACGCATCTTGACGCGTATGGCATAATGTGTGAAAGTGACCCTCGATTGGTGGGACAGGTGATTATTAATTTGCTCTCCAATGCGATTAAATTTACCCAAAAAGGGTCGATTAGCGTCGAACTTATCCATCATAACGGGAGATTTGTGGTCACCATCACCGATACGGGATGCGGTATTGAACCTGCCATGTTGGAAAAAGTATGGGATGAGTTTTACCAAGCCAATCCCACCCATCCCAACACCGCTATGGGAAGCGGATTGGGCTTAGCCATCAGTCAAGGACTTGCGACTTTGCTTCAAGGAAGCCTCACCTTGCACAGTGAGGGGAGAGGGCAGGGGACAAGGGCGGTATTCTCATTTGGGTCGCTGGTACTATAGTCCCATTGCACTCAATGATATGCACTTAAATCTGGTGGAGTATGACGACGTTTTTTGTATTCATCAAGTCTGTTAGCATCTTCCTCATCTTGACACCATTCTTTGAGTTCGGTTCTCTCTGAAGTAAATTCATACATCGGGACACTCGTTCCGCAGCCATGCAGACTCTTTTATAAATATTTTTACGATTATAGTCGCATCTCACTTTAAAAACAGTATAGTACGGATTCGTAGTTCATCTATGAGCTTTTTACCGATCCCCCCACCTTGTAGCGAAGGCTCAACCGCAAACAATCCGAAATGGACGCTCTCGTTTTCATGATGCGCATGGATGGTGGCGAAGACCCTATCCTCAGACTGAGCGATCAGGATTAGAGATTTTGGGTCATTCACCAGTTGGATCAATCCCGCCTCATCGATCCGTTTACCACTCAGCAGATCCGCCTCGGTCGTCCATCCCGCGCGGGAGCTATCACCGCGATAGGAGCGGTTTAGGAGGGAGGTTAGGGTAGGGATGTCGTTATGGGTGGCATGGGTGAATTTCATGAGGAGATTTTAGTATATTTGGGATTTTTAGAGGAAAAATAGCAATGAATTTTTGATGTTCTATTGACTCAGTGTATCTAAATGGATACAATTTGTCTATGTATACCATTCAGCAAACCCATAAATTTTCGCAATGGCTCACTAAGCTCAAAGATATGCGTGCACGTATCGCAATCGCTCGACGTTTGGAGCGTGCTCAAGGCGGTAATCTCGGAGATGTAAAGAGCGTTGGTGAACGTGTATTTGAAATGCGTGTTGATATGGGGGCGGTATTACACGATGCGTGGGAATGAATTGATTATTTTGCTTGTTGGCGGTGATAAATCGACTCAGCAACGCGATATTGAAAAAGCGATAGAGATGGCAAAGGAGATATAACGATGGAAACACAATTAACTCCATTTGATATGACACAGTATTTAGACAGCGAAGAGGCGATTGCCGAATACCTTACGCAAGTCCTCGAAGAGGGCGATACCGATGAGCTGATCCGTGCTATCGGTCATATCGCCAAAGCTCGCGGTATGAGCCAAATCGCACAAGAGAGTGGTCTTGGGCGCGAAAGCCTCTATAAAACATTCGCTCCGGGTTCTAAGCCCCGATTTGATACTATCGCTAAAGTGGTAAAGTCGTTAGGGTTGCACTTTCATATTACGCCGCTTAAAGCTTCGTAGTTCGTCATTCCAGACTTGATCAGGATAAAAAGCTATAAAGAAGCTTGCATTACGTTCGCCCTGAGCTTGTCGAAGGGTGTGAATGAGGCGTTGAAGAGGGAGATTGATGAGGGTGGGGAAGAATTGAAAAAGGAAGAAGATGTGTAATGTAAAAAAAGCAGAACAATGTTATGTAGAATATAAACTTAATGGTTGGCTTGACCTGAGAAAAGAATATATGGCAAATGTTGATCAAAATATTGAAAACAAAACAATTGAACAAGCTTTTATCGAAAAATTTAACATATTGGTTACTGATTTAGAAAAAATCAAAGAGAAACATGCGGATATACAGGAACTAAGGAATAAATTTAACAGTAAAAAAAATTCTGTATCAGATTGTGAATTTGAATTTAAAGATTTTAAAGAATTTTACAAATGGTATAAGAGAGAAACCAAGCGAGGTGAAATTTGTTGTTATTGTGGTGTAAAGCAAAAAGATATACAAAAAAGCAATATTAATTTACGATCAAAGCGTGGAGAGAAACGTGGAAACTCAATCGAAATAGAAAGAATTGATACAAGAATAGGAAAAAATATTTATAGTCCTCGAAATTGCCGTTTGGCATGTTATGTTTGTAATAATGCTAAAAGCGATTTATTGACTGTAAAGGAATTTAAGCCTATCGCCGAAGGTATTAATAAAATGTGGTCCAAGCTTTTTAAAAAGGAAATTAGTATGCCAAAAGAAGTGTATAGAACATTTTGAATAAAAAATTGATTTCATGGTTGAACAGTTATTTCTCGCTCCTACAGTTGGAACGAGTGGTTTAGACCCTTACCGCCTCTACCCACTCTTTCGTACTCATAACAATGCTAAATCGAAACGCCTGTTCCACAAGGGTGGCACGATGCAACTCTTCTGCCGTAGCTTTTCCCCCTGCGTTCTCAAATGCAAGCGTCCCTGTCGCATCCGATAAAAACTCGACGTTAAAACCCAAATGATGAGCGTATCGCGCCGTCGTATCACAGCAGTGTTGCGTCATATAGCCGCTGATGACGACGGTGTCGATCCCGTTTTTACGGAGCCACGCTTCCAGATCGGTGCCGACGAACGAACTTGCCATTGTTTTTTCGATCGTGTGCGCCGTTTTGGCATTTTTCACACTCTCGTGCAATTCCCATCCGTGTGTCCCTTTTACAAACGCTTTAGCCTTTGAGGTATGTTGTACCATGACGATAGGGATATGCGCATCGCTCGCCGCTTGGATCGCCCTTTTTACCACTGTAGCTTTTGAGGGGGCAATTTTAGCTGCGAATGCATCGGGTGAACCGCAGGATTATCTCAATTCGGTAGAGATGCTGATAGAGTATATCAAGAGCTATTAACATGGATAAATCAAATAACTAGTTACCCCAAGGATGCTAGTGATTTCAAGATTTTTTTGCAATTAAGTTTGTAATTACAATCCCTATAATGACCCCCTAAAATCAGACCAGTAAAATTTATGTTTTAATTCCAAAAC
>JAVHOQ010000001.1:0-26167 GCA_036170115.1 Sulfuricurvum sp. | reverse complement strand
TCAAATTTATACCACGCTTATCCCGAAAAAATTATTTACTGCGTAAGGTCAGTTCATAAATATCATGAGTGATTCTAGCCACGCCATGGTAATCTCGCGTGCAATTAACTCCTTAATGATATTTTCCGTTATGGTCACGGTATGGGGTTTTGTATTGTGAGTGGAATTCATCGAAGCATCAAGGGTGTTTACAACACTCTCATTATTATCTATCTTTTTCAAAAAATTGAAATGCGTATACAACGCAACAGTTGAATTATTTTCGACCTCTTTTCTTGTTTGTTTTTCTATTAATTGGGGATTTACCCCCCCCTATATTAGCCTGTTTTGAAGCCAAATAAGCACCATAACAAATGATACAAAATGCAACAAAAAATGCTCCATAACCTGTCCATTTATATTGATTCGTTTTTAGCGTCAATAAATGTATTGCTTTTTCAACAAAAACATCCACAACCGCTAATCTATAAATTCGATTTGACACCTCAGGTTCTAACATTTCCAAACTTGTGGCTATTCTTTTATGGACGATTACTTCCTGATCCAAAAGTTTTATTCGTCTTTGAAGTTCTGCTGAAACCGAATCAAAATCGGCATCAGGAGTACTAAACCACAGCATTACGAAAACGCCCGATTGAGCGCACTAAACATCGCCTTAATCGAGGCTACGGTGATGTCATTATCACACCCTACCCCGAAAAATTTCTCCAAACTCTCCGTTTGAATCTCGATGTACGCGACCGCTTCAGCACTGGAAAGTTCGCCGCGTGAATGTTCAAAATAGGAGAGAATTTTGAACTCATGCGAATACTCTTTTCGCAATGCTTTTCGGCACGCATCGATAGGGCCATTCCCCTCCCCTTCGCTTTGGATTAAAATTCCATTGTGGGTATATTCCAAGACACATTTAGCCGAATGCTCTTTTGCCCGCTCAAAGACGATAGAATAATCGACAAATTCGATGTCGTGTGGTTCCCCAAAATAGGTTTGTTCAAAAATACTCAAAATCTCCTCAGCGGTGAGTTCGCGTCCCACCTCATCGGTCACTTTTTGGACAATACGCCCAATTTCAGGGTGCATTTTTTTGGGTAACGCGTAGCCAAAATTTTCTTCAAGGAGATAAGCGATCCCCCCCTTGCCCGATTGGGAATTGATACGGATAATCCCCTCATAATTGCGCCCCACATCGGAAGGATCGATCGGCAAATACGGCACTTCCCAAAACTGATCCGCTTTGGCACGTTGGTACGCCAATCCTTTGTTAATCGCGTCTTGATGCGACCCTGAAAAGGCGGTGTAAACCAACTCCCCGACGTACGGATGACGTTCATGGGTTTTCATGTCGGTACACGCTTCGACCACTTCCACCACACGCTCTAAATCACTAAAATCAAGTTCAGGATCAACCCCTTGAGTGTACATATTGAGTGCTAGTGTGATAATGTCCACATTCCCCGTCCGTTCACCGTTGCTAAGCAATGTCCCCTCGACACGATCTGCCCCCGCCAACAACGCCAATTCGGTCGCAGCAACCGAGGTTCCGCGGTCATTATGGGTGTGGGTCGAAATAAGCACGTGTTCACGGTTGGTAAGGTGTTCACCCATCCACTCAATTTGATCGGCGTAAACATTGGGGGTTGCCATTTCGACCGTTGCGGGGAGATTGATCACCACTTTTCGCTCTGCGCTGATCCCCCATCGATCGGTGACCGCATTACAAATACGAGCGGCAAACTCCAATTCCGTCCCCGTAAAACTCTCAGGGGAGTACTCCAACATAATTTCACCCTCATGCTTCGCTGCACGCTCTTTGACCATATCGACCCCTTCCAACGCCAAGGCGATAATTTCGTCTTGTTCTTTGCCAAACACGATTTTACGCTGGGCGACCGAGGTGGAGTTGTACAAATGGACAATCGCTTTTTTGACTCCCGCGAGTGATTCAAAGGTTTTGTCGATCAAATGTTCCCGCGCTTGAACAAGGACTTGAACGGTCACATCATCGGGGATAAGCTTTTGCTCGACCAAAGTGCGTAAAAAATCAAACTCTACCTTGGATGCGGAGGGGAATCCCACCTCAATGGTTTTAAATCCAAGTTTCAGCAAGAGGGTAAAAAGAGAGAGTTTTTGTTCCAAGTTCATGGGGGTGATCAACGCTTGGTTTCCGTCGCGAAGATCGACACTGCACCAAATGGGGGCGTGCGTGATGGTCTTGGTAGGCCAACTACGATGGGGTAAATCAACTTGTGGATACGGGCGATATTTTCCTGTGGATCCGTTTTTCATGCTAAACTCCTATAACAATCTCTTCTTATTCCCCTTGCTCATGGCAATAAGTGGCGCAATTATAGCAAAAGTGACCTCTCTAGCCCACCTAAAATAAAAAATTGAATTTTTAGGTATCATGCCATCTATCAAAAGTCAAAGGAATTTAACCCAATGCGATTCATTCAAAACCTTCTTCTTACCCTTGCCCTCTTTTTCGGACTCACAGGAAGCAGTTATGGATACGATTTTAACCATAACAACAATGCCCCCTCAACCGTATCCATCACCATGCTCCCACCAGAGGCTCAAACAACCTTAAGCCTCATTCAACGAGGCGGCCCTTTTCCCTATCCACGGGATGGAATCGTGTTTCAAAATCGAGAACACCTTCTCCCCATCTACCCCAAAGGGTATTACCATGAATATACCGTTACTACTCCAGGTGCCTCCAATCGGGGAACGCGTCGTATCATCAGTGGCAGTGTCGGGGAATACTACTACACCCAAGATCATTACCAATCTTTCCAACGGATTACCCACTAAATGAACCGTTTATTCACCTCCGACTATAAACCTTTTGCAACCACGACCCTCCCCTTTGAGGAGATGCGTGTGATGGCAGAAGTGGAAAATTTAGCGTTCTTTGACGTGAAGGGTGAAAACCTTACGACCAAAGAAAACCTCATCCATGCCATTGCCCAAGCGGGAGAATTTTATGATCCTTTTCCGACCAACTGGGATGCCTTAGCTGATGCACTATGTGATTTGCCGACCGAAAAAAAAGGGTATGTTTGGGTATTTCCACCGTTGCATCTAAGCGATACCGACACAACGATAGTAAAAGAGATTTTTGCGGAAGCTGAGGATTTTTGGGCAACGCAAGGTCAACTTTTTTGGGTTTACGTTAAGGAAACGACACCGCACACTTAGCGTGTATTCTCTTGCAGTATTTCGATTTTTTCAATAATCGTTTTGGCTCCACTGGGAGCGATCAATGCCATGGCACGTTTGCTCATGGGTTCAATCGTTTCCCCCATCGCCTTTTTAAGTTTTTCGGCCAATCCTTCTCCCTGACGCTCACACCACCCTGCATGATGCTCGATAATATACGAAGCATTATGATATTGATGATCCCCCGCTGCGCTGGGATAAGGGATATAAAAGGCAGGAATCCCCGTAGCACACAGTTCCCAAAGGGTACTGGCACCCGAACGACTGATGGCAAAATCACTGCGGATAATGAGTTCCCCAATACGGGAAGTGAAGCCATACACCTCCGCGTCAATTCCCAATGCGTGGTACGCGGCTTTAATCCGTTCCTCCTCTTTGGCACCGCATTGATGGATGATTTTGATCCCTTTTTCATCCAACCATGAGGCTAATTCCAAAGCTAAATCATTAATAAACATCGCCCCTTGCGATCCCCCCAAAAAAATGACCGTTTTTACTTTTTTACGGGTACGTCGATGGTGAAAATAGGTCTCTCGCACGGGATAGTCACAATGGTGTTCTCCCCCCTCATACGAGCTGTAAAACCCTTTGGCGTAAGGGCGAAGGAGACGATTAAGAGTTCCCATCACCGCATTTTGTTCGTGGATGTACAAGGGAGTTTTACTCACCACTGCGGCTAACGCTGCAGGTGCGGCGGAAAATCCCCCGACACTGATGACAACATCGGCGTTAAACTCCCGCAAAATGGCTTTGGAGAGGACAACGGCTTTGATAATTTTCCATACCGCACCCAGTTTCCCCAACCCTGTTTTATTGACAACGCCGGTCGTCTCTAAAAAATAGGTGGTTTCAAAAAGGGTACTCTCCCCAAACCATTGGTAATCTTGTCCCGATTGTGAACCAATAAAAATGACGCGATGCCCCCGTTTTTTGGCTTCCGTTGCCAAAGCAGAGGCGATCACCAAATGCCCCCCCGTACCGCCTCCGGTTAAAACCATGTTCATAATTTATCTCCCCTGCGCGGTAGTTATTTTTTGGGAGATCATCAAGACCATCCCAATGGCAATGCTCGATGCCAACATCGAAGAGCCTCCATAACTTAAAAAAGGGACGGAAATCCCTTTGATGGGGGTGAGACCGCTAATCCCATACGCATTCATCAAAAACGCAAAGGTAATCAACAACCCTACTCCCAGACTAAAAAGGTATTCGATGTCTTTGACCGAACGGTTGGCAATCCGAAACACCCGTTGCAATAATGCCACAAACAGCAGTGTCACCACCACAATACCGACAAAGCCAAACTCTTCCGCAATCCCCGCTAACACAAAATCGGTATGCACTTCGCTCAAAAATCCCAATTTGAAGGTTCCATTGCCCAATCCCACCCCGAAGATTCCCCCATTGTAGATAGCATTCATGGAGTGACCAATTTGATAGGCTTCTTCGACTTTGGCAATGCGTAAATGTTTGGCAATCACTTCGGGGAAAAACGCCAATATGGTACTTTGTGCCGATGCCCACCACGATAAAATACGGTCAATTCGGTGCGGTGCCATCGCAATAAAAAGGAGAAAAAAAGCGACGGCTCCCAGAATCAAACTCATAAAAAATCGAAAACTGCTCCCTGCAAAAAAGAGCATAAACGCTAAGGTCAAGGACAATACGACCACTTGTCCCAAATCGTTTTGCACCACGGCAATCAAGAACATCACCACCACAAAAACCCCCGCGTAGGGGGCGAATCGCTTAAACTCTTCAACAATCCCCATCCCCCCATGATGACCCAATTTACGGGAAAAACTCCATGCCAGAAAATAGACAAATCCCACTTTAAAAAATTCTACAGGGGCAAGCGATAACCCTAAAATTTTGATCCACCGTTTGGCACCATTGACTTCGCTTACCAAAGAGTGGGGGAGAAAAGGCATAATAAGCATCAAAAAAATCCCTCCCCAAAACAGGGTCAATCCCAAAGGGTGAAGCCATTGGTCGCTGTCCAATCGGGCAATCATCCACATCAAAAAGATAGAGAGGAGCGCAATGAATAACTCTCGTACCACAAAATGGAAACTTCCATAGCCAAAAAGAACCACAGCGTACGCAGAAAGGGTATACGAGCAGATAATCCCAATCGTAATGAGTGTGGTGGTGAGGGTAAATAGTTTTCTATCAGGCATGGTGTTTTTATCTTGTTTGGGGTATAATTTTTAACAGTATACCAAGCTATTGATGTCAATAAAATGAAAGTAGAGTGAATCGTGCAAAAAGAATACCCCGTGCTTTGGATACTATATCACCCATTTTTCTCAATGACGATGTAATTTAATGCGTCACTCCAGTAAGTTTAAGAAAATTTTTGCCCTTTTTAGCGTTTTGACCCTTGGATTTATCCTTTTTTTACTCGTCATGCTCTACACCGCCCTTCACCAGCGCGCCATCCCCTCCATTTACTCCGAAGAGACCTCTAAAGCGCAACGCGGCAGTATTATCAGTGCCGATGGATTTCACATCGCCACTACCCAAAAACTCTACAAAGCGGTGGTCAATACCCATAACATTGATCCCCAAAAAGAGGAACTGTTTATCCAACTTTTTAGTATCTACAGTGGAATGCGTCCCAAAGAGGTGCGTCAACGTCTCCACAGCAAAAAAGGATCGGTCACCCTTAGTTATCATATCCCCCCAAAAGAGGCGATGTACCTTCGTACCCTTGCGTTTGAGTTGCGCAGTCTTCATGTTTTTATCGAATACGAATTGCCCAATCACCAACGGGTTTTACAGGGATTAAATATTTTGGAAAGCGGTGAAGCACGCGAGTACCCCTATGGCAATCTCCTCACCCCTTTGGTCGGGTATACCCGCAAAATCGAAGAGGATGGCTATACCCGAACGTATGGTATTAAAGGGCTTGAAAAATATTTTGATCAAGAACTTAACCCCCAACAAAACAAATCGCAACGTGCCATACGGGATGTCAATGGCTACTTGATCCTCAATAAGCAAAGCTCCATTACCCCACAAATCAACGGTCTAAGCCTTAAACTCAATATCCCCATCGCCCTCCAAGCGCGCGCGGAAGTGATTACCCGTCGGATCAATGCCAAACTTCAAGCCGATGAGATCATCGCCACAGTCATGGAGGCAAAAACGGGAAAAATTTTGGTATTGGCAAGCTCCAACCGTTTTGATCCCAGCAGTATCCACAAAAATGATTATCCCTCCCTCAATACCAATGCCATCGAATACAGTTATGAACCCGGTTCCGTCATTAAGCCCATTATCTTCGCCCTTCTCCTCGAACAGCATTTGGTTCATTTGGATGATTTGGTCAATGGTCATAATGGACGCTACACCATGGGACGTAAAACCATTGTGGACGAACACCCTTTTCAGCTCATTAGTGCTGAAGATGTCATCGTCCACTCCTCCAATATCGGTATTGCTCAACTGGCACAAAAACTTACCGGAAGCCAATACCATGAGGGGTTAGAACGGTTTGGATTTACCCATTTTAGCGGCGTTGATTTACCCTACGAAAAACGAGGCAGTATCCCAAACCCCTTACAACTAAACAATTACCTCTATAAAGCCATTACCGCGTACGGGTATGGAATGCGGGCTAATGCGTTGCAAATTCTCAAAGCCTTTAATACGTTTAACAATCATGGAAAATTGGTCAATCCCATGGTTGTGGATGCTATTTTAAGTGATAAGGGAAAAGTCATGCCCATGCACGTTACCCAACCCATCCAAATTATTACCCCCTCAACCGCTGACCAAGTGAAGCAAATTTTGATTAAGACGGTCAACAAAGGGACAGGGACGGGGGCAAGAACGGCAGGATTGGAGATAGGGGGGAAAACAGGAACCGCCCATATCGCCAAAAATGGGGGATATAGCAATACCTATCATAGCTCCTTTGTCGGATTTGCCAACGATACGACCCACGCCTATACCATTGGAATTTTTATCATTAACCCCAAACAAGGCTATTTTGCCGCCGATACCGCCGTTCCCGTCTTCAAAGGGATTGTCGATATGATGGTGGAACAGCACTATTTAACCCCTGATCTTAATACCACCACTCCCGAAAAGCACCTCAAAACTAAGGGAAAAAAATCACATCCACACGTTGTCAATTAGTCGCGTTGTCCCCAAGCGTGCGGCTACCAAAACAATCGTATCCCCAACCACAACCTCAGAAATCGCCTCAAATGCACGGTTGACAATAGCAACGTATTCGACCTCCAAAGGCTCTAAGACAACGTGCATTGCCTGGGTGATAGTTGCGGTACTTACCACCCCTCCCATCACCAGTTTGGTTGATTCTTTCAAGGCGGAGGAGAGTTTCAATGCCTCCTGACGCTGGGAAGGGTTCAAATAGACATTACGACTAGAAAGCGCAAGACCATCGCTCTCCCGCACGGTCTCTTGAGGTTTAATCTCTATGGGGATCATGAAATTATCCACCATTTGGGTGATGAGGGCAAGCTGCTGGGCATCTTTTTTTCCAAAATAGGCACGCGTAGGACGGACACTGTTAAACAATTTCATCACTACGGTCAGTACCCCATCAAAATGCCCTGGACGAGAAGCCCCCTCAAGGATATACCCTCGTATGTCGGGTGCTTTGACACTCACCTCATCGGTACCGTACAATGTTTGAGGATAAAACAACACATCCACCCCTGAGAGTTCACAGATTTTAAAATCAGCCTCCTCTTTACGGGGATAGGTAGTTAAATCTTCCCCCGCCAAAAATTGGGTCGGGTTGACGTAAATCGATACCACGACACAATCGTTTTCTCTACGTGCGGTATCAATAAGGGTGCGGTGACCACTGTGTAATGCTCCCATCGTGGGGACAAAACCGATGGAACCCGATACACCATCCAAAGCCTCTCGTAATTGGGTGAGACTGCGTGCAATGATCATTGTTTTAGCCTTTATGCAGGGGATCTGTACTATAATCGCCATTATAATACAGTTAGAGGATATTCTTTTATGGATCACTACGAATATACCGAATTATTAAAAACGTTAACCGTCAAAATGCAAAATGTTACCGATGTGGTACGCCCACAGGAGATTCAAGCTCGCTTAAACGCAATTAGTGAATTGGAAAATTCTGAAGGGTTTTGGAACGATGCGACATACGCTGGAATAATTCAAAAAGAAAAAACGCAACTCGAACGACGCTTAAGCCGTTATTCTAAAACCAATAATCTCCTCAATGATACGATGGATTTGTACGAAATGGCCAAAGAAGAGGGGGATGAAGAGACCATCGACTCCCTTTTTAACGATGCGGTGAGTTTGGAAAACGAGGTCAAATCCATGGAGGTCGAAGTACTCCTAAGCGGTGAGCATGATGGTCACAACGCCATTATCACCATCCATCCGGGTGCGGGGGGAACCGAATCCCAAGATTGGGCATCAATGCTGTTACGTATGTATACCCGTTGGGCAGAGCGGAGAGATTTTACCGTTGAGGTGCTGGATTACCAAGCAGGGGAAGAAGCAGGGATCAAAGATGCTGCACTCTTGATCAAAGGGATCAATGTCTATGGCTACTTGAAAAATGAAAACGGTATCCATCGTCTTGTCCGTATCAGTCCTTATGATTCTGCGGCGAAACGGCATACCAGTTTTACCTCCGTCATGGTCTCTCCTGAACTGGATGATGACATCGATATTGAAATCGAAGACCGTGATATTCGGATCGACACCTATCGTGCTTCAGGGGCTGGGGGACAACACGTCAATAAAACCGAATCGGCGATCCGTATCACCCATATCCCCAGTGGCATCGTGGTACAGTGTCAAAATGACCGTTCTCAGCACAAAAACAAAGCGACCGCCTTTAAAATGCTCAAATCTCGTCTCTACGAAATGGAGATGGAGAAAAAACAAGCCGCTGTCGATGGGATCGAAAAAAGTGAAAACGGATGGGGTCACCAAATCCGTTCGTACGTCCTAGCCCCCTATCAGCAGATCAAAGATACCCGATCAGGGATCCCCTACTCCAATATCAATGCCATGTTGGATGGGGATATTGATGAGATGATTGAGGGGGTACTCATTGCCCTCAACCGCAAAGAAGATTAATAGCTTACCTTTTTCCTGTCATCCTTGGGCTTACCCCAAGGATAATCCTCTTCCTAAAGCCACATTGAATTTAATCGTACCATAATTGGTATGAATATGGATCAATAATCGCACTAAACTGATTTGGTACTGGGATATTTACGTAAGAAATAGAAAAGCTGAAAAAAAAGAGAAGGAAATTATTCATCTCCGACCAAAAATCGGAGAGAAGGGGAGATTAAAGAAGGGCGTTAAGTTTATCAGCGAATGCTTGCTTGGAAGCTGCACCCACCATTTGATCTACTTTAACCCCATCTTTGAAGAAAAGGATGGTAGGGATAGAACGGATACCGTATTTTACGGCGATATCTTGCTCTTCATCGGTGTTTACTTTACAAATGTTTGCTTTACCTTCAAAATCATTTGCCAACTCTTCAATCACAGGGGCGATCATACGACAAGGTCCACACCATGGTGCCCAAAAATCCACTAAACTCACACCCTCTTTGGTCACATCCGCAAAATTCGCTGCGGTTAATTCGGTATATTTACCCATTTTATTTCCTTAGGTTTTATTCTGATGGGCAATTATAACGCCTCATGCTTTAAAATGTCTTATTAGAGAATTTCCCCTATTTTTCTAAGGAAAATGGCTATAAAGTGATGTTTTCAATCCACTCAATCTCCTCATCAACGACGATTAAGAGATCCAAACAATACGCCAAAGTGAGTCTCTTTTTCTGAAGATACACTTGGATAGTACGATGAAGTTTTTGAAGTTTGGCACGGCTCATATTGTTTACCGCTTGCTCATACGTGCGCGCGCTTTTCACCTCAACAAAATGTAAAACCTCCCCTTTGATCGCGATAATATCAATCTCCCCAAAACGGTTATAGACGTTTCGATCGATAATACGACACTCCCGTTCGCGAAGATAACGACACCCTTTTTCTTCGGCGATATCCCCTTTGGCTTTGGTATTCACCCTTTAGTCCAGATAATCGGGTTTCACAATCTCCACTTTGATCGATTTAAAGCGGGCGGTTTTAATCAATTCATCACTCTCATCCCCAAAGAGAAAGTTAATCCGACTTTTTGCGTGGTGAAACGTCGTAAAAAGCGTCCCTTTTTTGACCGTGAAACTCACTTTGACTCGCAAAGGTGCGCTTTGACCGTATTGACTTTTCAGTACCACAAAATCTTTATACTCAAAAAACTCTTCATCTTCCACACTCACCAAGAGGGTATCTTCAGTGTGACTGCGACTGAGTTTTTCACAATGGTTGGTTTGTGCGGCGTTGTTATAATGTACCAACACCCGCCCTGTGGTGAGATAATACCCTTCGTGTGTCGCATTTTTCACCAACTCCGCTACTTGCCCTCGTGGGGTGTATTGGTGATAGTGAAACGATCCTAAGCCATCTTTGGTTCTAAAATCGCTCAAATGCAATACGGGAGTATCCTCCTCTTGAATCGGCCATTGCAATCCACGTAAACGGTTTGCCTCTAATTTGGCGTAACTTGCCCCCCCAAAACGGATGGGGGCATCAACGCGCACTTTTTCCCACACCTCGTGGGAACTTTTGACCCCTAAGTCGGTTCCATACCGTTTGGAAATTTCAGCAATCACCTCCCAATCATCGGGCATCGTCACATTTACCAAAGGTTGCGAGAGGTGCAATCGTCGCTCGGCGTTGACATAAACCCCTGTTTTTTCGTAGGCACTTTTGACCCCAAAAATAATATCGGCAAATTGGGTCATCTCATTATCAAATAACTCATTAACAATAAGTAACTCAAGATTCCCAAGAGCCTTATGGACTTTGTTTTGATTAGGGTGGATATGGGCAATATCTTCACTGATATTAAACAACGCTTTGATGCTCCCCTTCTCCATTGCATTAATCAGATCAGGAGTCATCATCCCCACCTCTTTGGGGGGTTGGTAATCGGGTGCGTAATAAGGAAGCATCCCCACATCGCACGTCCCTTGAACATTGTTTTGACCCCGTAGAGGCATCAATCCTGCTCCCCTTTTACCGATATTGCCGGTCAAAAGTGCCAAATGGGTAATCGCCATCACCGCATACGACCCATCGAGATGTTCCGTGATTCCAAGCCCCCAAAAGAAGAGGCTTTTAGACGTTGCATAGCGTCGCGCAACACTTTTTAGTTCCTCGACCAGTGATTCGTACCCTGCGATGTGAAGCAGATAGTCGGGATTGGCATAAGGGTCATTTAAAATCGCCTCTTTGTAACCCTCATACCCTTTGGTACGCGACGCGATAAAGTCGGCATTCACCAAATTTTCACTGATAATGACGTATGCCATCATATTGAGGATCATTAAATTCGATTCGTAGGGGATACTGAGATGATACTGTGCGGATTTGGAAAGTTGAATACGACGAACATCCAACACCGCCAATTGAGCGTGACCACTTTTGATGACATCCAACATCCGATTGGCGACAATGGGGTGACCCTCAGTGGTATTGGATCCCATCACAATCATAAATTCGGTTTCGTAAATATCATCAAACGGGTTCGTCGCTGCCCCCTCACCGATGGTTGTACGCATCCCTTTAAGCGAGGGGGAGTGACACACACGGGCGCAGTTATCGACATGGGGCGACCCCACCACGTGACGGGTAAAATGTTGAAAAAGATACGACCCCTCACAACTCGTACGTGCTCCCCCAATGGCAGCAAACGCATACGGGGTATGCGCATCGGTGATGGCTTTGAGTTTACGGGCGGAGAGTTCGTAAGCACTTTCATAGCTAATTTCATAAAAATCGTGATCAACAGGTTCGAGATAGTCCATATCAAAATCGGCAAATAAGGCACTGTTATGCGCTAAAAAAGATTTACGGACACGAGCATTACGAAGTCGCTTGGGATGGGTAACAAAATCCCACCCTTGTTTTCCTTTAATGCACAAACGACCTTGAGAGACCGTTCCCTCCTCTTTGGCCGCTATTTTAATGATTTTATTATCGTCAACCTCGGCGGAAATATCACATCCTACACCACAATACGTACATACGCTGTCGATAACCATACCTCATCCTTGGGGGCAATACCGCCCTGCTAAAAATTGGTGAAGTATAGTATTTTGTCTCTTAAAGAGGATAGAAGTACGCAGAGTAATCCAACAAGAGTCCTTTAAGACTCAAGCGGAAATTGTAACTTTATTGTCCCAATGCTTTGAGGGTATCAATACGGATTTGAGTAAGATAACTTTTCCAATTACTTTCCGATACCGCTGGGTTAAGGGCGACAAACAGCTTCGCTGAACTGTCACGATAGGTGATCCATTGTCTTTGGACATTTTTAACATTCGTAGCGTTCACTTGCCCATCGTACTCTGGTTTTTTCGTCCCCAGTTTTTTGATCACTTGTTGATACACTTGATTGAGCTGTTGATCATTTTTGGTAAACGCACCACTCAGTGAAGGGGAAAATTTACCTTGTACTTTCGCCACCAAATCGACATACTCTTGTTTTTGTTGGGTTTGAGAAGCGATAATATCCGCACCTGCGATACTTCCTCCATGCCCCTCTTCAATGGTAACTTTGGCGTTAATGTAACTAAACGCATCGGCAGTGGCAAGATCCAATAGTTTTTTGGTTGGTACATCCAATTTGGCACTGAGCGCATCATACTGACGTTGTCGTTTGGTATCGGCTTTGACTTGTGATTGTTGAGCGCAATACCCCATTCCCACACCGCTCATGACACTGTTACACAGATCAAACTCTTCCGTAGACCCTTTTTTCCATTTTTTATAGGTCTCATCAACGGCTAATTCCATCTCATTAGGAACTTCTCCCCCGCGACACACCAAATCAAACACCAAAGTAGCATTAGCATCCCCAAAACGCCCTTTATGAGACGCTTCTTCTGCCAATTCCCAAATGGAGTAAAAATGATCCAGCGACTTATCATTCAAAGCATAACGTTGCATGAACGCCGCCCCATCAAACCCTTTGGATTCGGTGCATTGGGTGATGGCTTTGAGTTTTTGATCATCATAGTCGATGGCAGGATTGGCTTTTTTAGCAAGGGTGTAGACCTCCAACGCTTTTTGAGGATCCCCAATTGTAAGACTGTTAGCTCGGAAAAAAAGCCCATCTAGCGCATACTCTAACGCATCTTGATTCCCTTTTTTTGCCGCTTCTGAAAAGTGATAAACACTCTCGGATGGACTCAACGCATACTGATACGCAAGGGCATAATGGGCATCAGGACTTCCCAATGCAGCTGCTTCTTGATAGAGCTTTTTAGCCCCCTCTTTGTCCCCTGCTTGATACGCCGTATTGGCTTTTTGCACCACCGTATCGTATTTTTCCCCTGCAACAGCAACAATTGATGCCATGGCGACCATTACCAAAAATGTTATCACTTTTTTCATATTGCAACTCCCTAGCTCATCCCATTTGAACACATTATAGTGTTTATTCGATAATACTTTCTTAAAGTCGATATAATGGTGTTTATGAATGAAACACTACACATTGGGGAAATTAACACCCTTATCATTGACAGACTGACGGCTCCTGGGCTTTTTTTACGTACACTAGAGGGAAGCGATGTTTTATTGCCCAATCAGTACGTCCAAGAGACCATGCACATTGGGGATACTCTTGATGTTTTTGTCTATACTGACTCTGAAGATCGCCCCGTTGCGACAACCCTCACCCCCAAAGGAATCCTCAATCAACTTGCCTTTGTCGAGGTGATTGATACCACCGATATTGGGGCTTTTGTGGATTGGGGATTACCCAAAGATCTCTTTGTCCCCAAAATTTACCAAAAACGCCCCTTTCGGATTGGGGAAAAGCGAATCATTCGGATTGTTTTAGACCAAAAAACCAATCGTCTGATCGGTACGGAAAAAATCAGTGCCGCACTGGAACTTCCTCCCCAAAAGTTTTACCCCAATACCCCTGTGAGCTTTATGATCATCGCCAAAACACCCATGGGATACAAAGCCATTGTGGATCATCGCTACGAGGGAATGCTCTATGCCAATGAAATTTTTGAACCCATCCGCACCGGAGAAATCAGACACGGTTTTATCAAACTTCACCGTGAAGATGGCAAACTTGATCTCTCGTTACAAAAAACAGGGAAAGAAAAATCAAGTGATGCCAGTGAAAAAATTCTCACCCTCCTCCAAGAAAATGGGGGGATGCTTCCGTATAACTATAAAAGTGATCCCAATCTCATCCAACAAACGTTTGGTATGAGTAAGAAAAATTTTAAAGCAGCCCTTACTAAGCTTCACGAGAACCAAAAAATAACGATTAAGGAGAACGGAATTTATGGGATATAGACCTAAAAAAAGAGCCTTTATGAACCTTCAAGGGCGACGCATCAGTTATCAAGAGGACGACAAGCTATATACCTTAGTCAGCTTCGATCGCAGTGAAATGACCCTAGAGGTGATTATCAAAGAAGAGGGTGAAGAACGAACCGATCCAAAATACCCCTTTGCCCATCTCCCAAAAAAGATCAAACAAGAACTCAATCCGCTATAATCTCACCCTATTTTGAGTAAGGGATTGTCATGTCACAGTTTAACAACGTCACCGTAGAGAAAAACGCCAATGTCTATTTTGGGGGAAATGTTACCAGTCGTACCCTCCATTTTGGGGATGGAAGCATTAAAACATTGGGAATCATGTTGCCCGGTGAATATACCTTTAATACCGGCGATAAAGAGATTATGGAGATTATGCGTGGTGAGATGGAGGTACAACTTCCCGATTCATCCGAGTGGATCACCATCATTGCTCCACAAAGCTTTGATGTTCCGGCTAAGAGTGCTTTTCATTTAAAAGTGAAGACGATCAGTGATTATTGCTGTAGTTTTGTCAAGTAGAAATATCATTTCTGTCATCCTGAACTCGATTCAGGATCTTAGATTGCGGATCAAGCCCGCAATGACACTCTTTATTTGTAGCGGTACGTAATACGCCCTTTATCAAGACTGTAAGGGGTAAGTTCAAGTTTTACCGTATCCCCCGGAAGAATCTTGATATAGTGCATACGCATTTTACCGGCGATATGACATAAAATCACATGCCCATTTGGAAGCTCCACACGAAACGTAGCGTTTGGTAGTGCTTCAACAATCTTTCCATCAACTTCGATGACATCATCTTTTGCCATAAAATCCCTTTATATGATTGATAATATTTCAGCTCTACCGTTGATAATTGCAACCGTATGCTCGTAATGAGAGCCTCTCAGCTCATCCACACTCACCACATCCCAACCATTGGTCAAAATTTTGGGAGTCCCCTCTTTTTGACAAATCATCGGTTCCAGACAAAAAACCATTCCATTTTTAATCTTTGGTCCCGTTTTTGGGTTGGTTCCATCAAAATAATTGGGAATTTCAGGCTCTTCATGCGGCTTTTTTCCGATCCCATGTCCACAAAAATTGCGTAAAGGGACATAACCTCGGTTCAGAATGAATTTCTCCATTTCGTACGAAAGCTCTTTGAAACGCATTCCATCTTCAATAATTTCAATCGCATGGTAGAGGGTATCTTTTGCGCACGCAATCAATGCCTCATCGTCTTTGGTAATGTGACCAACGCCCACCGTAATAGCAGCATCACCAAAATACCCATTTTTGTGAGTACCCACATCAAAGCCGATGATATCACCCTCTTGAAGTCGATACTCACTAGGAATACCGTGAATAATCACTTGATTGAGCGAAGTACACACCGCATTAGGGAAGCCATACAGCCCCTTAAACGAGGGTTTAGCATTTTGGCTTCGGATATACTCCTCCCCCATCGCATCTAACTCTTTTAAGGAAACCCCTACTTTGGCATTTTCACGTAATAACACCAAGGTCTCTGCCACAATTTTATTGGCAGAGCGTAGCTTGGCTATTTCATCATGTTTACGTAGCGCAATCGCCATAATTACAGACCAACCGCGCTAAGGGTTTGATATTTAGAGGTGTACACTTGGGCTTCCACTTTTCGCATCGTATCCAAAGCAACTTGAACGACGATCAAAACCGCTGTCCCTCCAAAGTAAAATGGTACCCCCATCGCTTTAACGATAACCCATGGTAAGGTCGCAATCAAACCAAGGTAGATCGCACCCGTAATCGTCAAACGTCCTGCGGTCTCATTCAAGAACGCTTTGGTTGAATCCCCTGGACGAACACCGGGGATAAAGCCCCCTTGACGTTTTAAGTTATCCGCAATGTCTTTGGCGTTAAAGACAATCGACGCATAGAAAAAGGCAAAGAACACCACAAACGTAAATTGCAATACATTAAAGAAATAATGATTCGGATTCAATACATCTGCAATCGCTTGAATTGTAGGATTCGTACTGCTAGAGAGAATCGTCATCGGAAACATCAAAATTGCCGAAGCAAAAATAACGGGAATAACCCCTGAAAGATTCACTTTAACGGGAATATAGTTCATAACCCGTTTGTTTTGATTTTGAAGCATGGTTTTTTTGGCATAAGTAATAGGGATACGACGTTCACCCAATTCAACATAGATAATCACCAAGATTGTCCCTATGACCAACGCAAAAATCGCTAAAACGGTAATAAAACTCATCGCGCCTGTGTTAAGCATGGTAATCATATGACCAATAGCACTGGGAATAGCCGAAACGATCCCTGCAAAAATGATCAACGAGACCCCATTACCGATACCACTTTGGGTAATTTGTTCCCCAATCCACATCAATAACATGGTTCCTGCTAACATCGACAGCACCGCAAGTAACATAAAGGTTGAATGATCCACAAGGATCGCGCTTCCTCCATCTTTTCCAGTCATGTGTTGAAGACCAACACTCACCCCAATCGCTTGAACAATCGTAATAACGATGGTGGCATAACGGATGATTTGCATGTATTTAACCATACCATCACGTTCTTTTTTCATTTGCGCTAAAGTGGGGAAAGTGGCAGCGAGAAGTTCCATAATAATGGAAGCGGTGATATAAGGCATAATACCCAAAGAGATAATAGAGAATCGTTCTACGGCTTTACCGCTAAACATATTAAACATACCGAGTGCATCTGCTTGGTGAGAGGTAAAGAAAGAAGCGATGACAGCGGAGTCAACACCCGGAACCGGCACGTATGCCAGTAGACGGTAGATAAAGAGAAAACCGATCGTTATTAAGATCTTGTTTACAAGTTGCTGATTCATTACTTACCAGTGGTTGTAACGTTTTCGTCTTTAATTTTAGATGCGTAATCTTTCGCGCTTGCACCTACAAGTTTCACTTGAGTGACCGATTTTTTCAAACGGTGTACGCTACGGATGGTTTCCATGGTGATTTCAGAGAGTTCTGCGATCTCTTTTACTTTTTCAACATTGATAATGGTTGGTTTTACCACACGAGAGGTAAATCCGATTTTTGGCAAACGGCGAGCAAGGGGTTGTTGACCACCTTCAAAGTTACGTTTTTCATTGTAACCGCCACGTGCTTTTTGACCTTTGTGACCTTTACCAGCGGTTTTACCTTGTCCACTGCCCGCACCACGTCCAAGACGTTTGGTGTTACGAGTGGAACCCTCAGCGGGGGTTAAATTTTCAAGTGCCATACCTTATCCTTTAATACGTGAAAGTGCATCAACTGTTGCACGAACCACGGTGTTTGGATTGTTTGAACCCAAAGACTTCGTCAAGATGTCTTGGATCCCTGCAAGCTCAAGAACAGGACGAGCAGCGCCACCGGCGATAACTCCTGTACCTTCAGAAGCAGGTTTAAGCAACATACGACTTGCGTTGTATTTTACTTCGATGTCGTGTGCGATGGTGGTCCCTTTAATCTTCACAACGGTGAGATTTTTGAACGCTTCATCAACCGCTTTACGGATTGCATCAGGAACTTCTTTGGCTTTACCAACGCCGTAACCGACCGTCCCTTTTTTATTTCCGACGACTACAAGTGCTGTAAAACGGAAACGTCGTCCACCTTTTACAACTTTGGTTACACGACCGATGTTAACGATCGCTTCTGAAAATTCTTCTCTATTAATAGGATTCATTCATCAGCCCTTAAAACTTAATTTCATTTGCACGAAGTGCTTCGGCAAACGCTTTTACGACACCGTGATACAAAAATCCGTTACGGTCAAACGTCACTTCATTAATCCCAGCATCTTTTAAGGTTTTTGCAAACACTTCACCCGCTTTTTGCGCGCTTTCGATGTTGGCTTTAAGACCCAAAGTTTTTGAGTGTACGGCGGCAAGAGTTACCCCTTGCTCATCATTAATCGCTTGTGCGCTGATAAAGCGGTTAGAGCGAAATACTGAGATACGTGGCAAAGTCGCGCATCCTGAAATTTTAGAGCGAATACGGCGTTTACGTTGTAAACGTTTTGCCGCTTTAATCTTAAGTGTTTTACCTGTCATATCCTCGCCCCTTATTTCTTAGATGTCTTACCGGCTTTACGTCGGATAATCTCATCGGAGTATTTAACACCTTTACCTTTGTACGGCTCAGGTGGACGGAATGAACGGATAACCGCTGCAAGTTGTCCAATTTGTTGTTTGTCAGAACCTTTGATGCTGATAACGTTTTTCTCAACTGCCATAGTAACACCTACGGGAATATCAAAAAGGATATCATGGCTAAAGCCCAATTGAAGTTTCAAAACAGCACCTTCAACCGCAGCACGGTAACCAACACCATTGATTTCAAGTTTTTTCTCATACCCTGTTGTCAAACCAACAATAATATTGTTTGCCAAAGCACGGTAGGTTCCCCAAAACGCACGGTCAGCACGGTCATCAGAGTTCGTAGCAAAACTCAAAACATTATCTTCAAGGGTTACCATACAGTTTCCACGCGTATCAAGCGTATGCGTCGTTGCACCTTTTACAAACGTGATAACACCATTTTCAAGGGTAGCCGTTACATCAGCTGGGATAGAAACAGGAAGTTTTCCAATACGTGACATCTTATCCCCTTACCAAATTGTACAAAGAACTTCTCCACCAACGCCAAGCTCGAATGCTTTATCGTTAGGAAGAACTCCTTTTGAACTACTGACGATGATCGTACCATAACCGTTTTTGAAACGTTTTAGTTCGTCTTTGCCTTTGTAAACACGTCGTCCTGATTTAGAAACACGTTTTACTTCATTAATTACTGTACGACCGTTAACGTCGTATTTCAAAACGACATTGATTGTTTTTTTAACGCCATTTTCAACAACGTTAAAACTTTCAATGTACCCTTTGTCTGCCAAAATAGCAACCACTGCCTCAACGGTTTTTGAGTGCATAAGTGTAGTTGAATCCAAACGACGCATAGCCGCATTACGGATACGCGTCAACGAATCCGCGATTAAATCATTAACCATACAATTTTCCTTATCTAAATCGTAAGTAGTATCAAACTGGACTTACCAGCTTGACTTTCTTACGCCTGGGAGTAACCCTTCGTTTGCCATTTTACGGAAGCAAACGCGACAAATTCCAAAATCACTGATAACAGAGTGTGGACGACCACAAATCTGACAGCGAGTATACGCGCGAACAGCGAACTTTGGAGTTCGTTGTTGTTTAGCGATCATTGACTTTTTAGCCATTATTCTCTCCCTTTTGCAAACGGCATACCAAGCATTTCAAGAAGTTTAAAAGCATCTCGATCTGCAGTGGTATTCGTTACTACGGTGATATTCATCCCGTGGATTTGCATAATTGAATCGTAATCAACCTCAGGGAAAATCAACTGCTCAGAGAGACCGAAGTTGTAGTTTCCACGACCGTCGAAACCATTACGTGGAATACCACGGAAATCTTTCATACGAGGAAGAGACACAGAGATCAATTTATCCATAAAATCGTACATTTGAGCGCCACGAAGTGTTACTTTAACACCAACGGGCATCCCTTCACGTACTTTAAAACCAGCTACGGATTTACGCGCCACAACAACCGATGCGCGTTGACCTGCGATGTTACTGATGGTGTCTTGAATGCTTTGGATCAATTTGTTGTCTTTCATGGCAAAACCACAACCAACAGAGATGATCACTTTTTCAAGTGCAGGAACTTGCATTACATTGGCAATACCCAATGACGATTGAAGTTCAGGCTTAAGTGCCAAATATTTATCTTTTAGTCGTGCCATGATTACGCCTCAACTTTACGGACATTAGAAGCATCTACAGGCATCTCTTTGCTCAAGAATCCGCCTTGTGGATTTTGCTCGGTAGGTTTGATCGCTTTTTTTGCAATGCGAACACCCTTAACGATTACTTTGTTTTTCTTAGGCATAACCGCAAGCAATTCTGCTTTTGTACCTTTATCATCTCCAGCGATCACTTCAACAATGTCGCCTTTTTTGAAATTAAATTTTGCCATCATACAACCTCTGGAGCAAGGGATACGATTTTCATGAAACCAGCATGACGAACTTCACGTCCGATAGGTCCGAAAATACGTGTACCCACTGGCTCACGTTTTTTATCAAGAATGACCGCTGCATTTTCGTCAAAACGGATCAACGAACCGTTCTCACGGTGAATCTCTTTTTTGGTACGAACAACAACCGCAGTCACAACTTGACCTTTTTTAACTTTACCGGTTGGGGTCGCTTTTTTAACCGAAGCGATGATAACATCACCTACGGTTGCATAACGACGTTTTGAACCGCCAAGAACCTTAATACACATGACCTCTTTTGCGCCAGTATTATCCGCTACGGCTAAACGTGTAAAACTTTGAATCATGCGCTCACCCCTGCTTTAACCACAGACTTAAGACGAAATGATTTGCTTTTACTAAGCGGACGGCACTCGATCGCGATGACTTCATCACCAATGTTAAGTTGGTTATTTTCATCATGAATCATGTACTTTTTGAAACGTTTTACCGTTTTATGGTAACGTGGGTGCATAACACGACGCTCAACAACGATGGTTGCTGATTTATCCGCCCCGTTAGTTACTACGATACCTTGAATTTCACGTTTATGTGTCATAGGTTCACCCTTACTTCACTGCGCTAAGCGCGGTGTTGATACGTGCAAGATCTTTTTTCGCCGTGCGAAGTTCGCTGGTGTTAGTCAATTGCATCATTTTTTGCTTGATTTTCAAAGTGAAAAGCTCAATCTTTTTCTCTTTGAGCATCCCTTGAAGTTCAGCAGCGGTTTTACCGTTTAACTCAGTATATTTCATTGCTCATCTCCGCAGTCACAATTTTTGTTTTGAAGGGGAGTTTTTGCATTGCAAGTGCCAACGCTTCACGCGCTAAACCTTCTTCAACGCCGCCCATTTCAAAAATAATACGGCCAGGTTTGATGTTCATAACCCATTGATCCACAGCCCCTTTACCTTTACCCATACGCACTTCAAGTGGTTTGGCGGTCAAAGGTTTAGCTGGGAAAACACGAATCCAGATTTTACCGTTACGTTTAATGTGACGGGTAGCTGAGATACGAGCCGCTTCGATTTGGCGAGAGTTGATACGTCCCGCTTCCGTTGCTTTAAATCCAATGGAACCAAACTCAAGTTTGTTTCCAGCTGTAGCGTAACCACGGTTACGCCCTTTCATCATTTTACGATATTTCGTACGCTTTGGCATCAACATGATTAGTCAGCCTTTCGTCGAGGACGACGTGCTTTATCCTCACGCCCCTCTTCTTTAGTTTCTTTTGCTTCTGGTTGGATACCTTTGGTGAGAACCTCACCTTTGAAAATCCAAACTTTGATTCCGATTACACCGTAGGTGGTGTGTGCTTCAGCAAAACCGTAATCGATTTTTGCACGAAGAGTATGAAGAGGAACACGTCCCTCAAGGTACCATTCCGTACGAGCGATCTCAGCACCGCCAAGACGACCTGCTACGGAAACTTTGATCCCTTTAGCCCCTGCACGTTGTGCATTTTGCATAACTTTTTTCATTGCACGACGGAAAGCAACCCGTTTTTCAAGTTGAGTAGCGACATTTTCTGCAACCAATTGGGCAGAAGCTTGTGCTTTTTTCTCTTCCTTGATGTTAAGGGCAACCGGTTTTCCAATCAATTTATTAAGAGAATCTTTGATTTTCTCAATATCAGACCCTTTTTTCCCGATAATAATACCAGGACGTGCTGCAATGATGGTTACACGAAGACGTTTAGCGGTACGTTCAATAACGATGTTGCTCACACCCGCGTAGTAGAGTTCTTTTTTCAAAAATGTACGGATTTTATGATCTTCACCTAACGATACCGCAGCTGTTTTAAAGTTAGGAAACCAACGAGATTCCCAGTTGCGGTTGATACCAAGACGAAGTCCAATAGGATTAACTTTATGACCCATAATTATTTACCCTCTACTTCTACCAAAATGTGCGCAGTCGGTTTGCGGATGCCTGATGCGGTACCACGTGCACGTTGAGTGAAACGTTTAAGTACCGGACCATTGTCAACACGGCAAGATTTAATAACACAATCTTCCGCTTCGATACCGCTGTTAGCGACTGCAGATGCAACCACTTTAGCGATGATTTTTGCTGCTTTGTTAGGAGTAAACTCTAACGCTGCTAATGCTTGCTCTGCATTCATACCTTGTACTTCGCGAGCGATCAAACGAGATTTAGTCGGAGATACGCGAACGAATTTTAATAATGCTCTTGCCATATCTCTTCCTTATTTCCCGATTTTCTTTTGTACAGAACCTTTATGGCCCTTAAACGTACGTGTTGGTGCAAATTCACCAAGTTTGTAACCCACATGGTTTTCGGTGACGAAAACGGGTACAAACTGACGGCCATTGTGGACGGTAAACGTCAAGCCAATCATATCTGGCAAGATCATGCTACGGCGTGACCATGTTTTAATAGGCTTGTTGCTTTTCGTCTCTTTGGCAGCAATCACTTTTTTAAGAAGGTGACCATCAATGAATGGTCCTTTTTTTACTGATCTAGCCATACTCTACCTCTTCGGATTGGATTTACGGCGAGTAATAATAAGTCTATCACTTGCTTTTTTATGACGTGTTTTAGCACCCTTAGTTGGTTTACCCCATGGAGTAACCGGATGTCGTCCTGAATTCGTTTTACCTTCACCACCACCATGCGGGTGATCGATGGGGTTCATTGCCGAACCACGTGTTTGAGGGCGGATACCCAAGTGGCGTGAACGTCCTGCTTTACCAATAACGATATTGATAAACTCTTCGTTACCAACAATACCGATGGTCGCCATACATTCACCAAGAATATAACGCATTTCACTTGATGGAAGACGAAGTGAAACGTATTTCCCCTCACGACCCATGATTTGTGCGGATGTTCCAGCTGAACGGACGATTTGTCCACCTTTACCCGGTTTAAGCTCAATATTGTGAACCGTTGTCCCCACAGGGATGTTCATCAATTTCATCGCGTTACCGGATTTAATATCCAAACCACTCTCAGCAGAGATGATAACATCACCTACTACCAATCCTTTAGGTTGAAGGATATAACGTTTGTCACCATCAGCGTAGTTGATCAAGGCGATACGACAGTTACGGTACGGATCATACTCAATCGCAGCAACGGTACCAGAGATACCAAATTTGTTACGCTTAAAGTCAATGATACGGTAAAGCTTTTTAGCCCCCGCTTCTTTATGGCGTGACGTAATACGACCATTATTGTTACGACCTGCGTGAGAAGGAAGTTTGGTCAACAAAGAACGGACAGACGCTTTTGCCGTAATATCCGAGTTGTCAACATTGGTCATAAAACGTCGGCTAGGGGTAGTTGGTTTATAGGTTTTGATTGCCATAATTACACCGCCAAACTATCAATTTGTGCGCCTTCTGGAAGCTTCACATAAAACTTTTTAAAGTCATTTTGCTTTCCAGTAAGACCACGGAAACGTTTAACTTTTCCGCTTTGGTTAAGAGAGTTAATGCGTGATGGAACGATTCCAAAATACTCTCTAAACACCTCTTTAAGGCCGTTTTTAGTCATACGTGTTGACGTTTGAACTACAACAACCCCAGCTTCTTGAAGACCAAGGGTCTTCTCTGTATACAGGATCGATTTGATATCAGTAATATCTGCCATCTCAGCTCTCTTTAGTCAGATTTTCCCATACCGCTTTTTCGATAACCACCGAACGGTATGTCGCAGCCAAAAAGGCGTTGAGTTCATTCTCTTCTACGACGTACGTAGAAGCAATGTTACGGAATGCAAGATAAGTATTCTCATCAAGAATTTGTTTTACCAATAACGCATCACGTACATTCAAGGTATCGAATAATACTTTTGCGTCTTTGGTTTTCCCACTTGGAACTTCGATCGAATCAACAACAAACAATTGTCCAGCAGTCGCCAAAGCATCCAAAGCACATTTAAGCGCTAATTTCTTTTGCTTTTTATTGATCTTTTGATCGTAGTTACGACCTGTGTTTGGACCGTGTGCAATCGCACCACCCACGAAGATTGGTGAACGACGTGAACCAGCACGTGCGCCCCCTTTACCTTTTTGAGCCCATGGTTTTTTACCACCACCATTGATCGTCGAACGCGTTTTAGCGGATGCTGTATCGGCACGAAGACTTGCTTGATACGATTTAACATACAAGTAGAGATTGTGGGTATGAATACCGCTAAAGCTCTCTGGTAATGTTAATTCGCTCGTTTTTTCGAATTTTTCGTTTAAGACAATAGCACTCATTGTTTAACAACCTTTACTCGACCTAGCGCACCGTTTGCACCTGGGACAGCGCCCACGACAACCAATACACCGTTTTGTGCGTCAAAAGACATCACTTTATTTTTTACCGTAACGAGTTCGTCACCGTATTGACCAGACATTTTACGCCCTTTTTGGACTTTACCCGGCCATTCACGGTTACCAATAGATCCACCAGTACGGTGAAAACGGTGACCATGTGCGCCAGGTCCGCCGGCAAAATTCCAACGTTTCATAACGCCGGTAAAACCGCGACCTTTGGTGTTGAATGCACTCTTAACGACTTTTGCATCGATAAGAGGAGTCATATCTTGATCACCCGCTTCTGTGTTAGACACTTCCAATGTAGCAAATTTGTTGAATTCAGCAGAAAGATTATATTTCTTTTGTTGACCCTCAATTGGCTTATTGTGTCCTTTTCCTTGGCTGTAGGCTACTAACGCTACGCCATCTTCTACGCTACAAACTTTAACCTCTTTTACTTTTAAAAGAGTGACCGCTTGGCTGCTTGCACCGATTGTTCGGCTCATACCGATTTTTTCTACAATGTATTCCATACCCACTCCTTACTTGTCCATAGAGCGAACTTCTACGTCCACTTCCGGAGCCAAGTCAAGCTTCATTAATGAATCAACGGTATCAGGCGTAGCTGAAACGATGTCGATCAAACGTGCGTGCATACGAATCTCAAATTGTTCACGTGAACTTTTGTTAACGTGAGGGGATTTAAGAACCGTATACTTACGAATCTTTGTTGGCAAAGGGATTGGGCCACGGATCTCCGCACCGGTACGCTTTACTGCTTCAACGATAGAAGCTACTGAACGGTCAAGCACACGGTGATCGTATGCTCTAAGTTTCAAACGAATCTTTTCCATAATTTTTCCTCTATAAAGAACTCGTCAGTCGATGCTGACTATAATAAGGCGAGCGGAATTATAGCAATATAGGGGATTTTGGTCAATGATTTTGGGGACAAAATTGAATAAAAATACTTTTTTACTTCCTTATTAAAAGGAATAAAAGAAACTGCTTTTCCTAAAACTGGAGCAAAAAAATCAAAAACTCTCTTAAAAGTGTACTTCGTGATGGTGGCAAAAAGGGGAAATATATAATGACCCCCTAAAATCAGACCAGTAAAATTTATGTTTTAATTCCAAAAC